>JAVXWR010000102.1:0-3582 GCA_032230725.1 Actinomycetota bacterium | reverse complement strand
GTGCGCGGTGTGCTCGACGCCGATCCGGTCGCGACCTGCATGGTCGCCTCGCGCGTCGAGACCGTGGGCGTGGAGCCGTGGCGGCTCGGCGGGGAGCACTGGGGCGTCGGCGGCCGGCACGACGGGCTGTGCTTCCCCGGCGCGAACCTGGTGCCGCTGCGCGGGGAGCGCTCCGCGGTGCGCGCCTTCGCCGACCGGGCCCGACGTCACCGCCGCACCTGCTCCTCGCTCGTCGGGCGCCGCGAGCTCGTGCTGCCGCTGTGGGAGGAGCTCGCCGAGCACTGGGGCGCCGCGCGCGAGGTGCGCGCCGACCAGCCGCTCATGGCGACCGACGAGCTGCCCGCGATCGCGCCCGACCCCGCCGTGCGCCAGGCCCGCCCGGACGACATGGAGCGCTACCTGCCGGCGGCCATCGCGATGTTCCTCGAGGAGGTCGGCGTCGACCCCCGCCTCGGCGACGGCGGCGCCGGGTACCGGGCGCGCGTCGGGGAGCTGATCTCCTCGGGGCGGGCGTTCGTGCGCTTCGAGAACGGCGAGGTGGTGTTCAAGGCCGAGGTGGGGGCGCTGTCCACCCGCGTCGGACAGATCCAGGGTGTGTGGGTGCACCCGGACTGGCGCGGCCGGGGGCTCGGGCAGTCGGGCACCGCGGCCGTCGTCGAGCACCTCGTGCGAGCCGGGCGGATCGCCTCGCTCTACGTGAACGCCTTCAACACCCCGGCGCGCGCCGCGTACTCGCGGGTCGGCTTCTCCCAGGTGGCCAGCTTCGCCACGGTGTTGTTCTGAGATGGGCGCGTTCTGATGGCCGCCCGGTCCTCGGTCGCCCTCGTCGATGCGCTCGCCGTGCTCGTGTTCGCCGCGATCGGGCGGCGCAGCCACGACGAGGGCCTCGCGATCGTCGGGATCGTCGAGGTCGCGGCCCCGTTCCTGCTCGGCGCCCTCGTCGGGGCGCTCGTGGCCCGCTCCTGGCGCGATCCGCTCGCCCTGCGCACCGGACTCGCCGTCTGGGCCGGCGCCGTCGTCGTCGGGCTCGCGCTGCGGGCGGTGCTCTACGACCGGCTGCCGCTGTCGTTCGCGATCGTCGCCACCGTCTCGCTCGCCGTCCTCGTGCTGGGCTGGCGCGGCGCCGTGCTCGGGATCATGCGGCTGCGGGCCCGCCGTGCCCGGCAGCACGCCTGACCCGGCGCCTACGCTTGGGGGCATGCCGGTGCGTGCTCCCCTGCGCCCCGGGCAGCAGACGCCCCTGCGCCCGGTGCCCTCCTCCATCGTTCGCCCCGAGTACGTCGGGCGCAGCGGCCCCGAGCGGTCGACCGACCCCTGGGTGCAGGACCCCGACGTCATCGAGAAGATGCGGGTCGCCAGCCGGATCGCGGCGCGGTCGCTGGTCGCCGGCGGCGAGGCCGTGAAGCCCGGGGTGACGACCGACGAGGTCGACCGCGTGGTGCACGACTTCCTCGTCGAGGCCGGCGCCTACCCCTCGACGCTGGGCTACCGCGGCTTCCCGAAGTCGTGCTGCACCTCGCTCAACGAGGTCATCTGCCACGGCATCCCGGACTCGACGGTCATCGAGGACGGCGACATCGTCAACATCGACGTCACCGCCTACATCGACGGTGTGCACGGCGACACCAACGCGACGTTCCTCGCCGGCGAGGTCGCCGAGGAGGACCGCCTGCTCGTCGAGCGCACCCACGAGGCCACGATGCGCGCGATCAAGGCCGTCAAGCCGGGGCGGGAGCTCAACGTCGTCGGGCGGGTCATCGAGTCCTACGCCAACCGCTTCGGCTACGGCGTCGTCCGCGACTTCACCGGGCACGGAATCGGCCGCACGTTCCACAGCGGCCTCGTGGTGGTGCACTACGACGACCCGTCGCGCCACGAGATGCTCGAGCCGGGGATGACGTTCACGATCGAGCCGATGATCACCCGCGGGACGATCGACTACGACCTCTGGGACGACGGGTGGACGGTGACGACGAAGGACAAGTCGCACACCGCCCAGTTCGAGCACACGATCCTCGTCACCGACACCGGCAGCGAGATCCTGACGCTCCCGTGAGCCGGTGCCGGTGTCAGGGAAGTCCCGTTCCAGACATCCAACGTCCGGAGATCGACGTCGACGGCCCGGCCTCGCCGTCATGAGACCCCACGTCCTCGCCTCGTGCGCGGTCTCGCTCGACGGGTTCCTCGACGACGCATCGCCCGAGCGGCTGGTCCTCTCCGGCCCCGCGGACCTCGAGCGGGTCGACGCCGAGCGGTCCCGCGTCGACGCGATCCTCGTCGGCGCCGGCACCGTCCGCGCCGACGACCCGCGGCTGCTCGTGCGCTCCCAGGACCGCCGCGCGGCCCGCGGCGCCTGCGGCCAGCCACCGTCGCCGCTGCGAGTGGTCCTCTCCAGCAGCGCCCCCGACCCCGCAGCCCGCGTGCTCACCGAGCCGGGCGCGGACACGGTGACGGTGTCGGGGCGGCCGGAGGAGGTCCTCGACGACCTGGCCGCGCGGGGCGTCGTCCGTCTCATGATCGAGGGCGGCGCGGGTGTGCTGCGGGAGTTCCTGACGGCGGGTGCGGTCGACGAGCTCCAGCTCGTGATGGCGCCGCGGCTGGTGGGGGACGGGCCGCGGTTCACCGGCGCCCCCGGGGCCGTGCCGCACCTCGTCGAGACCCGCGCCCTGGGCGACGACGTCCTGCTGCGCTACCGCTTCGGCGATCCCGACGACCGGCACCTCGCCGAGGCCTGCGCGCTCGCCGACCGCTGCCCGCCCAGCGCGAGCGCGTTCAGCGTCGGGTGCGTGGTGGTCGCCGACGACGGGGCCCTGCTCGGCGCGGGCTGGTCGCGCCGCGAGGACCCGCGCGACCACGCGGAGGAGGGCGTCCTGCGGGAGCTCGCGGGCGACCCCCGGCTCCCCGGGGCGACGCTGTACAGCTCGCTCGAGCCCTGCGGGCAACGGGCGTCGCGCCCGGACTCGTGCGCGACGCTGATCGAGCGCGCCGGCGTCTCCCGGGTCGTCTACGCCTGGCGGGAGCCGCCCGAGTTCGTCGCCCTCCCGTCCGGCATCCGCCAGCTCGAGCGCGCCGGGATCGCCACCACACACCTGCCCCGCTGGGAGCCACAGGCCCGCCGGTGGGCGAGGTGCGCTCCCTAGGAGCGACTGCGTCGCGCATAGTGGCGGGCCGCCCGCGCCCGGGCCGCGCAGCGTGGGGAGCAGAAGCGTCGCCTGCCGTCGCCCTGCAGATAGAAGCCGACGCAGCCCGGCGCGGTGCACGCGCGCACCGTCCGCTCCCGCCCGCCGACCAGGGCGATCGCGTCCTCGGCAACCGCGGCGAGGGTCCGGCGCCCGGACGCTCCCGAGCGTGACACCGCCACCGGCGGCCCGTCGTCGGGCGTCTCGAGCTCCATCCACCGCGGGGCCGCCCGGGAGGCCTCGTTGAGCGTACGGACCGCGTCGAGGGGCACCTCGTCCCCGGCCGCCACCGCGGCGAGCACCGCGCGGACGGCGGCCCGGAGGGCGAGCGCGGAGGCGTGCAGGCCCGCGTCGACCTCGTCGTCGAACCCGCCCGCCACGCCGAGCCGGGGCGCGACGGCGG
>JAVXWR010000072.1:0-4193 GCA_032230725.1 Actinomycetota bacterium | reverse complement strand
CACCAGCGCTCGCTCAAGCGCGAGACCCTGGCCCACCTCGGCACGCTGGACTTCATCACCGCCCGCGAGAACGTCGTGTTCCTCGGCCCACCCGGCACCGGCAAGACCCACCTCGCAGTCGGTCTCGGGGTCCGGGCCTGCCAGGCCGGGCACCGCACCGCGTTCGCCACCGCCGCCGAGTGGGTCGCCCGCCTCGCCGAGGCCCACCACGCCGGGCGGCTGCAGGACGAGCTGACCAAGCTCGGCCGGGTCCCGCTGCTGATCATCGACGAGGTCGGCTACATCCCCTTCGAAGCCGAAGCCGCGAACCTGTTCTTCCAGATCGTGTCCTCCCGCTACGAACAGGCCAGCCTGATCGTCACCAGCAACAAGCCCTTCGGGCGCTGGGGCGAGGTCTTCGGTGACGACGTGGTCGCCGCGGCGATGATCGACCGGCTCGTGCACCACGCCGAGGTCGTCTCCCTCAAGGGCGACAGCTACCGGCTCAAAGACCGCGACCTGGGCCGCGTCCCCGCCGCTGGCAAGACCGACGACTAAAGATCAACCAACCACGAGGGGGTCCATTTTCGGCCGTCGCCACGGGGTCCAGATTCAGCCGTCGTTGACACCTGGTTCCCATCCCGGTTGACGGCGCTGCCCAAACCATGCCTTCTTCGGCCGGTGTGCTCAGCGAACCCGCACCACGCGGTGGGCTGCATCTCGCAGCGCTAGCCCTGCTCTACGCGCCCGGCTCGGCCCGGGCCGCCTTTGGCGAGAGCCCGCTTCCCGGGCTGGGTCGGGTCGACGGGGCGTCGGATCCACCGAGCCCTCGGTGCCACCAGGACACGGCCGCGAAACCGCAATCGGCCTCGGCCAGGCGAGGCCACGCCGCCGGAGGCGCCCCCAGCCCGTTACTGATCACGAGCGGCACCCCGTCAGCGCCGTTGCTCCACGAGCGCAGGTGCGTGCCGTCACGGCTGATCACGCCGTCGGGTGAGGGCAGGCCAGGTGCGGAGCGGGACGCAGCGATGAGCGACACCTCTTCTCGACGACGTTGTCGCCGGCGGAACAGCGACCAGGGGCGAGGCTAGCGATCGAGGGGCCGGGATGAAGACCCGCGACCGACCGGCGCAAGGCCCGTACGCGCGGCGGCGACCCGGGCCGTCTGCTCGCCGCAACCCGGCGCTGCCAACGGCATCGCGCGAAAGAAGATCAACAACCCGAGTGGGCAGGGTTGCCCAACGCCGCTCGTGCAGGGATGACCTGCGGTCCGAGGGCCATGACCCCGCCGTTGACAGCCCTGGTGCGGTGCTAAGTAACCCGCCGTCTTCAGGGTCGGCAGAACAGAAGCGACTGCACCAGGCGGCGCGCGAGTAAGTGCAGGAGGATCGCAGGAGGTTGAGCGACGGTCTCGATGAGGTGGTCACCGCGACATCACGGGTGCACATCGTGATCCAGACAGGTCGGTTCCCCCTGAGGACCGCTCGGCTCTCGCCGGGCCGGTCCCGTTCGTCCTTCCCGCCGTTGTGCGGAGACCGAACGCCAGGCACGGCGGGCCGGCGATCGGCGTCGGAGTGCCGGCGAGGCGACCTCCCGGAGCCCGTCAGGGCGTGAGGAGGACCTTCACGGCGCCGTCCTGCTTCTTCTGGAAGATCTCGTAGCCGTGTGGTGCCTGGTCCAGGGGCAACCGGTGGGTGGCGAAGGTGTCGACATCGAGCGGGTCGCCGTCACCGGTGAGCAGCGGCAGGATGTCCGGGACCCACCGCTTGATGTTCGCCTGGCCCATGCGCAACTGAATCTGCTTGTCGAACAGGGTGAGCATGGGGATCGGGTCGGCCATGCCGCCGTAGACGCCGATGAGGCTAATGGTGCCCCCCCGCCGCACAACGTCGATCGCGGTGTACAGGGCGTCGAGCCGGTCCACCCCGGCCTTCTGCATCAGCGGGCGCGAAAGTGCCTTCGGGAGATGCGCGGTGACCTTCTGGATGGCCTCGCTGACCGGGGAGCCGTGGGCCTCGATCCCGACGGCGTCGATGACGGCGTCGGTACCGCGGCCGTCGGTCATGTCCCGGACTGCGCCGCCGACGTCTTGAGTGTGGCGGAGGTCGATGACGTCCACGCCCCGGGCGCGCGCTCGTTCGAGCCGTTCGGGGACGAGGTCGACGGCGATGACCTTCGCGACGCCCAGGTGCTGGGCAATGCGTGCGGCCATGTCCCCGATCGGGCCGAGACCCAGGATGGCCAGCGAGCCTCCTTGAGCCACGTCGGCGTAGGCGACCGACTGCCAGGCGGTCGGCAGGACGTCGGAGAGGTACACGAACCGGTCGTCCGGGTGCTCGTGGGGCACGACGATCGGTCCGTACTGGGCCTGCGGGACGCGCAGGTACTCGGCCTGCCCGCCGGGCACCTCGCCGTAGAGCTTGGAGAAGCCGAACAATGCCGCGCCCATGCCCTGCTCACGGACCTGCGTCGTCTCGCACTGCGTCTGCAACCCCTGGCCGCACATCCAGCAGGCCCCGCAGGCGATCTGGAAGGGGATGACGACGCGGTCACCGACCTTGATGTTGGTGACGGCGCTGCCGACGGCTTCCACGATGCCGATGGGCTCGTGCCCCAGGATGTCGCCCTCGCCCATGAACGGGGCCAGGGTCTCGTACAGGTGCAGGTCCGAGCCGCAGATGTTGGTCGTAGTGACCCGGATAATCGCGTCGGTGGGGTCCTGGATCGTCGGGTCAGGGACCTCGTCCACGCGGACATCGCGGGGGCCGTGCCACGTCACTGCCTTCATTGCTCTCCTCGGTCGATCGGCGCGAGGGCACCCCCGCACAGGACGCCGCTACCCCATCCGGCATCCCGGCACGCCCGGTACGCGCCCGCGATCCCGTGCCGTCGAGCCCGGAGCGCAGTCGGACCCGACCGTGTCGACGTCCGGGGTGGCCCGCCCGGCCCCACTGGTCCAGCGGGGTCAGGTGCGGGATGACCAGGGCGCGTCCCGTCGACCCGCACAGGGCACCGAGCGACCGCTGCGCTGGTGGCGTTGGTTAGTACCAGCTCACCCGCGGGCTGATCGGGCGGCTGGGTGGGCTGGCCGGGTTGCGGATGATCGAGTCCAGCGCCCGGCGCTCAACCGATACGACGATCACCTGTTCCTCTCGCCCTGCGCCGTCGCCCTCGACCCGACGAGGGGCGGTCGCGTCCAGCGAGCTCGCGGCGTTTGTCACGGATTGGGTCCGCTGGGGACGCCTCCTGCGAGCTCGCCGCGGACGCAGCGTCGTCGTTCCTGCTGCACGGGGAGCCGATCAGATCGTCGACGTGACGGGCCGTGCCCCCGGTGCCACGAGGCTCTTGACATGTCAGCCATACATGCAGCCGGGCACGCACGCCTGGCGGCGGCCGGGTTCGACGACCTGCGACCCGCGCATTACGCGCTACTGAAGTACCCCGGCCCGCACGGCGCCCGGCCCACGGAGCTCGCCGAGCGTCTCGGGCTGCGCAAACAGGCGCTCAACCCGCTCCTCAACGACCTGCAGGCCTGGGGTTACCTGGTCCGCACCGATGACGACAGCGACCGACGCGGGCGGGTCGTGTGGCTGACGCCGCGAGGCCTCGCCCTGGTCCGGCTGTTGCGCGAGACGCTGGAGGACATCGAGGGCCGGCTGCGGGAGCGGGTCGGCAGTTCCGCGGTCGACACGTTCTTGACCGTCCTGGACGAAGTGGGCGACATCGCAGTCAACATCAATGCGGCTCCGACCGCGGCGGGGCCGCGGCCGCGGTGAGCCCACCGGCCTTGGGCGGGCGGAAGCGCTGCGGGACAGTGCCACCGCGGTTCGATCAGGCCGGTGATGTGTGTCGGCGGGCGAACTGCGCGACGAGGTGTCCGAGGGTGTCCGGGTTGCGCTGGGGGAACAGGTGGTCGTCGCCATCGATGGTGGCGATCTCGGCGTGCGGGAGCAGGCCGGCCAGTCGGGTGACGAGTCGGTGGGTGATGTCTGCGCTGTTCCCGCCCTGGATCAGCAGCACCGGCGGGGTGAGCCGCGCTGCCACGGAGGAATCGAATGTCCACTGCATGAGCGCAGGAACCTCGTCGGCGAAGAAGTAGCGGGAGTCGCGTTCGGCGCGGGTGAGCCCGTCTGCGCCGAGTGCCTCGGTGAGGACCTCCCGGTAGCCCGGGCCGCCGATGACTGACATGAACGCGTCGAACCCGCCGGCGACAT
>JAVXWR010000040.1:0-5991 GCA_032230725.1 Actinomycetota bacterium | reverse complement strand
CGCCGCCGCCCGCGCCGCCCCCACCGCCGGCGCCGCCGCCCTGGCGGGACATCGACTCGCCCCAGCCGCGCAGGCGGGGCAGGAAGTAGCGCAGCTGGGCGAGCTCGACCTGGGCCTTGCCCTCCCGGGACGACGCGTGCTGGGCGAAGATGTCGAGGATCAGGGCGGTGCGGTCGACGACCTTGACCTTGAGCTTCTCCTCGAGCTGGCGGAGCTGGCCGGGCGAGAGCTCGCCGTCGGCGATCACGGTGTCGGCGCCGGTCGCGGACACCGTGGCCCGCAGCTCGGCGACCTTCCCGGAGCCGACGAACGTGGCCGGGTCCGGATTGGAGCGCCGCTGGATGAGCGCGTCGAGGACCTCGGAGCCCGCCGTCTCGGCGAGCCGGGCGAGCTCGACCATCGAGGCGTCCGCCATCGCGGCACTGCCCTCGGTCCAGACCCCGACGAGCACGACCCGCTCGAGGCGCAGCTGCCGGTACTCGACCTCGGTGATGTCGGTGAGCTCGGTGGAGGCGCCGGAGAGCCCCGGGACACGCCGCAGCGACGAGCGCTCCTCGAGCTCCATCGTCCCCGTGGTCGGGTCGGTCTCGTCGGGCGCGGGGTCGGGTGCCGTCGGGTCGAGCTCGATGCGGCCGTGTGCGGCACGGTCCCCACGACGGGTGGACACACCGGACACGGGGGACGTGAGGGGACCGGAACGGTCGGATGCGGGTTCTGTCATCGTGCGCTCCACTGTCCCACGGTCGACGCGCCGTCACCACGTCTTATCCGGAGCGCACCGGGGCGTCAGACCCCCGCCGGCGCCCGCAGCCCGACGCGGGCACGCATCTCGCCGGGACGGTCGGGGTCCGCCTCGAGCGCCACCTCGCCGCGGGCGACGAGGACGGCGGGCCCGGTGAGCGTCGTCGTCGACCCCGGCGCGGAGCCGAGGCCGGCGCCGACGTCGACCCGCAGCACCCCGCCCGGCGTCGTGACCGTCACCGTCCCGGAGTCGCGGCCGGCCGCGCGCAGCCCGGCGACCGCGCCGGCCACCGTCCCGGTGCCGCACGAGCGGGTCTCGCCGGAGCCGCGCTCGTGCACCCGCAGGCGGGTGGCGCCCTCGGCGGTCAGCGGCGTCAGGAACTCGACGTTCACCCCGTCCGGGAACACGTCGACGTCGTGGCCGGGTGCGACGGTGAGGTCGAGGGCGTCGAGGTCGGCGGTGGTGACGCAGGCCAGGTGCGGGTTGCCGACGTCCACGGCCACCCCGGCGAAGGAGGTCACCGAGGCCGCCGGGCCCACCGGGGACGGCACGATCGCGACCGCGTCCGCCCCGACCCGGGCCGGGCCCATGTCCACGGTGACCTCGCCGTCGGGGTCCTGACCCAGTTCGACGGTCCGCAGACCCGCCCGGGTCGCGATCGCGAACGTGCCGGCTCCCGCGAGACCGGCCTCGACCAGGTAGCGGGCGAACACCCGGACCCCGTTGCCGCACATCTCGGCGAGCGAGCCGTCGGCGTTGCGGTAGTCCATGAAGAACGCGGCGCCGGGGTCCTGCGACGGCGCGACGCGGAGCACCCCGTCGGCACCGAGCCCGCGACGACGGTGGCAGAGCGCGCGGACGGCGGCCGGGTCGAGCTCCCGGCGACACTCGAGGTCGGGCAGCAGCACGAAGTCGTTCTCCGTGCCGTGGCCGAGGACGAACTCCATGCCCTCAGCCTACGAAGCGCCGGCGGTGTCGTGGGCCAGGGTGACGACGTCGTCGACGAGCGTGGCCGACGACGCGTCGAACCACGTCACCCGCGGGTCGCGGCGGAACCAGGAGCGCTGCCGCCGGACGAGGCGGCGGGTCGCGACGACGATCCTGCGGCGCGCCTCGGCGAGCGCGGCGGGGTCGGGGTCGTTGTCGTCGAGGACCTCGAGGAGCTCGCGGTAACCGACGGCCCGCGACGCGGTCTCTCCGGCGCGCAGGCCCGCCGCGGCGAGCCTGCGCACCTCGTCGAGCAGGCCCGCCGCGAGCATGCCGTCGACGCGCCGTTCGATGCGGGCGTCGAGCTCGGTGGTGTCGCGGTCGAGCCCCACGAGCACGGTGCCGTGCCGGGGGGCGCCGGGGCGGGGCAGGCTCGCCGCGAACGGCGCCCCGGTGATCTCCACGACCTCCAGGGCGCGCACCACCCGGCGGCCGTTGCTGGGCAGGATGCCGACAGCGGCGTCGGGGTCGACCCGCGCGAGCCGGGCGTGCAGCGCCGCCGGGCCGACCTCGGCGAGCTCGGTCTCGAGCCGGGCACGGACCGCGGGGTCGGTGCCCGGGAAGCGCAGGTCGTCGACGAGGGCCTGCACGTAGAGCCCGGATCCGCCGACCGCGACCGGGGTCCCGCCGCGGTCCAGGACGTCGTCGACGGCGGCGCGCGCGTCGCGCTGGTAGGCCGCGACGGTCGCGGTCTCGGTGACCTCGAGGACGTCGAGCAGGTGGTGCGGGACGCCGCGGCGGGCCCGGGCGGGCAGCTTCGCGGTGCCGATGTCCATGCGGCGGTAGAGCTGCATCGCGTCGGCGTTGACGACCTCGACGCCGGGCAGGTGCGCGGCCAGGTCGAGCGCCAGGTCGGACTTGCCCGTCGCCGTCGGCCCGACGAGGGCGATCGGTCGGGCGCTCACCGTCGTCACGCTAGCTCCGTCCGGCCGGTCGGGCCGCGGTGCCCGGCAGAGATCGACTTCCGGGCGGCAGAGTGCTCGTTGGGCGATCACTCTGCCGCCCGGAAGTGGATCATGGGCCCGGGGCGGCCGCTCGGGACCGGTCGGGGGCCGCTGGGTCCTGCTGGGGCGGCATCACGGCCGTCCGGAGTGCTCGGGGACCGCCGGTCCGGGACCCCGATGTGCGGGTCGCTGCAGGTCGGGGGTGCGACGCCGGCCGGGAAGCTGTTTGAATGCCCCGCACGATCCGAGCGGGAGGTGTACGGCGAATGGCCGAGGAGCAGGCCACCGGGGTGGCCGGCGCGGTCCCGGGCGCGGTCGGGGCGCGGACGGGCGCGACGGCGACCCGGGACGAGCCGGAGGTCGAGAGCACGACGGACGACGCGGACCACGGGTCGCCCGACGGCGAGGCGGCCGGCCCGGACGTGACGCCGGAGGCTGCAGGCACGGTCGATGCGCGCGAGCCGGAGGAGTCCGCCGAGGCACCCGAGCCGATGACGACGCTCGCGCCGGACGAGCCGGTCGGAACGACCCCGGCCGAGCCGGCAGCGACCCCCGAGCCGGCCGAGCCGGCAGCGACCTCCGAGCCGGACGAGCCGGCGGGGTCCGCCACCCCGCCGTCGGTCGACCACGTCCCGGACCCGGAGTCCGAACCGCTGCCGGACCCCCAGCCCGAGCCCCAGCCAGAGCCCCAGCCAGAGCCCCAGCTGCGGCCCACCCCGGCATCGCTCACCCCGGACGCCGTCCCCCCGCGCCCCGCCGCGGCGCCGGACCCGGCACCGTCGTCCGACGCCCCCACCCCGAGCGCGGCCGCCTCCGAGGTGGCCGAGCTCCCGACCGTCGTCCCCGCCTCAGACGAACCGGGCCGGTGGGGCCGCGTCGACGCCGACGGCACCGTCTGGACCGTCGCGCCCGAAGGGGACCGCGCCGTCGGGTCGTGGCAGGCCGGCGACGCCGTCGAGGGCCTCGCGCACTACGCGCGGCGGTTCGACGACCTGCGCACCGAGGCCGACCTCCTCGTCCGCCGCCTGCAGTCGGGGCGCGGCGACGCGGCGGGTCTGATGCGCAGCGCGACCGTGCTGCGCGAGCGGCTCGACGTCGCGGCCGTCGTCGGCGACCTCCCCGGGCTGGTCGTCCGCCTCGACGCCGTCATCGCCGCCACCCAGCAGGCCGGGCGGGCCGAGAAGTCGGCGAAGTCGACGGCCCGCGAGCAGGCCGTCGCGCGCAAGGAGGCCCTCATCGGCGAGGCCGAGACCCTCGCCGAGGAGACCACGCGCTGGAAGCACGCCGGGGACCGCTTCTCGGCGATGCTCGAGGAGTGGAAGTCGATCCGGGGGATCGACCGCAAGACCGACGACGCGCTCTGGAAGCGGTTCGCGAAGGCCCGCGAGACGTTCACCCGCCGTCGTGGGGCCCACTTCGCCGAGATGGACCGTGCCCGCGCGACCGCCAAGACCCGCAAGGAGGAGCTGGTCACCGAGGCGGAGTCGCTGCAGGAGTCCGAGGACTGGGGGCCGACGGCCGGGCGCTACAAGGAGCTCATGGTCGAGTGGAAGGCGGCCGGACGCACCTCGAAGGACGCCGACGACGCCCTCTGGGCCCGGTTCCGCGGCGCGCAGGACCACTTCTTCGCGCGCCGGTCGGCGACGTTCGACGCGCGGGACGCCGAGTTCGTCGGCAACGCGAAGGCCAAGGAGACGCTGCTCGCCGAGGCGGCAGCCATCGACCTCTCCGACATCGACGCCGCGCGGGCCTCACTGCGGTCCGTGCAGGAGCGCTGGGACGAGATCGGCAAGGTGCCCCGCGAGCGGGTCCGCGAGTTCGCCGGCCGCCTCAAGGAGGTCGAGGACCGGGTGCGCGCCGCCGTCGACCGGCGCTGGACGCGGGTGGACCCGGAGAAGGAGGCCCGCGTCGGGCAGTTCCGGGAGCGCGTCGCCCAGTACGAGGCCCAGGCGGCGAAGGCCCGCGCCGCCGGCGACGAGCGCCGCGCGAAGGAGGCCGACCGGCAGGCCGAGCAGTGGCGGGAGTGGCTCGCCGCCGCGGAGCGCGCGACCGGCTGAGCGCTCGATACGGCTGAGCGCTCGATACGGCTGGCTGAGCGCTCGATACGGCTGAGCGCTGGACCGGCCGGGACCCGTCAGCCCTCCAGGGGGTCGGGCACCGTCGTGGCCGCTGCCGCCTCGCGCAGCAGCTGTGTGTCCTCCCCCACCAGGGCGGCTCCGTGCCCGAAGCAGACCGCGGCCGCGTCGAACCGGCCCAGGAGGCGGAACGACGCCCGGGCCTGCTCCCGGTCGGCGTTGAACGGCCCGAGGATCACGGCGCCGTCGTGGTTCGCCGCGGTGTCGCCCGTGCACAGCACCCCGGAGTCCGGGAACCAGAACGCGGCGCTGCCGTCCGTGTGCCCGGGGGTGGCGACGACGTGCGCTCCCCCGAGGACCGCGCCGTCGTCGAGCTCCCGGTCGACCCGGGCAGGCGGGGCGTCCGGCAGGCCGGCGGCGACCTGGGCGTGCAGCACCTCCTCGGCCGGGGTGAGCACCGGTGGGCGCCCGGTCTCGGTGCCGCGCACGACGGGTGCGTCGGCCCGGTGGACGGCCACGTCCACCCCCGGCCAGCGCCCGAGCTCGGCGGCGGAGCCCGCGTGGTCGGGGTGCCAGTGGGTGAGCAGCACCAGGCGCAGCGCGCCGCGGTCGAGCCCCCAGTCGCGCAGAGCCGCCGCCACGGCCTCCCCGTTCCCGACGGCGCCGGTGTCGACGAGCACCACCCCGCGCGGGGTCCGGATCAGGTAGGCCTGGCCGGGGACGCCGGCGAGCATCCGCAGGCCGGGTCGCAGGTCGATGACGTCCATGCGCCGAGAGCATCGCGGACGACACCCGCATCCGTCCCGGGTGTTCGCTCTGGGCTCAGCCGGGTTCGACGTCGATCGTCGGTCCACCCGGGGCGAGGAAGATGCAGAACGGGTGCCCGGACGGGTCGGCGTAGACGTAGAGCGGTTCCTCGGGGTCGTCGGACTCGTCGCGCAGGAGGCGTGCCCCCAGGTCGAGGGCGCGGCGGTGCTGGTGCTCGAGGTCCTCCGTCGTGGGCACGGTGAGGTCGAGGTGGATGCGCTGCGGCTGGTCGCCCTCGGGCCACGTCACCGGCGGGAGGGCCGGGACCGGCTGGAACGCGAGCAGCCGGCGCCCGGCGGCGTCGCAGAGCGTGAGCCAGTCCTCGGCCTGCGGGTCGGGCTCGCCGTCGGGTGGCGGCGCGTCGCCGAGGCGGTAGTGCAGGCCCAGCAGGCGGCGGTAGAACTCGGCGAGCGGGCGGGGGTCGACGGCGTCGAAC
>JAVXWR010000007.1:0-3235 GCA_032230725.1 Actinomycetota bacterium | reverse complement strand
GCCTCGTCGAGGCCTCCGGCGCGCTGCGCACCGTCGCCGTCAGCCTCTACAAGATCGCGAACGACCTGCGCTGGCTCTCGTCGGGCCCGTCGACCGGCCTCGCCGAGATCCACCTGCCCGACCTGCAACCCGGCAGCTCGATCATGCCCGGCAAGGTCAACCCCGTGATCTGCGAGGCCACCATGATGGTCGCCGCCCAGGTGATCGGGAACGACGCGTGCGTCGCGTTCTCCGGCACCCAGGGCAACCTCGAGCTCAACGTCATGATGCCGGTGATGGCGCGCAACGTCCTCGAGTCGGCCCGCCTGCTCGCCAACGCCGCGCGCCTGCTCGCCGACCGCGTCCTCGAGGGCACCGAGGCCGACGAGGAGGCGTGCCGCCGGTACGCCGAGTCGTCGTCGGCGATCGTCACCCCGCTCAACCGCCTGCTCGGCTACGAGGAGGCCGCGAAGATCGCCAAGAAGGCGATGAAGGAGCGCAAGACGATCCGCGAGGTCATCGACGAGGACGGCTACGTCGCCGCGGGCAAGCTCACCCAGTCCCAGCTCGACGAGGCGCTCGACGTGCTCGCGATGACGCGCGTGGACGCGTAGCAGCTCCGTGCACTTCGCCGCCGTCGTCGACGCGTCCACGCAGGTCGCGGCGACCCGCTCGCGCAAGGCCAAGACCGCCGCGCTCGCGGCGGTCCTGGCCGCGGCCGGGCCCGAGGAGGTCCGGCCGGTCACGGCGTGGCTCGCCGGCGACATGCTGCAGGGCCGGACCGGTATCGGCTGGCGGACGCTCTCCGGCCTGGACGTCGAACCGGCGACGGAGCCGTCGCTGACGGTCGACGACGTCGAGGCCGCGCTGGACCGGTTGGCGGCGATGGCCGGGTCGGGCGCCGGGGTGGGCGCGCGCCGGTCGGCGGAGCTGACGTCGCTGCTCGGCGCCGCGACCGCCGACGAGGGCCGGTTCCTCGTGCGCCTGCTCGGCGGCGAGCTGCGCCAGGGCGCGCTCGAGGGGCTGATGATCGAGGCGGTGGCCGCCGCCGCCGAGGTCCCCGCCGACGCCGTGCGGCGTGCGTTCATGCTCTCGGGCCGGCTCCCGACGACCGCCGTGGCCGCACTGACGAGCGCCGACCCGGTGGCGGAGCTGGGAGCGATCGGCCTGGAGGTGATGCGCCCGGTCCGCCCGATGCTCGCCTCCCCCGGGGACTCGCTCGAGGCGACGCTGGCCGACCTGGGCACCGAAATCGTCGTCGAGCACAAGCTCGACGGCGCCCGGATCCAGGTGCATCGCCGTGGCGACGAGGTGCGGGTGTGGTCGCGGACGCTGCACGACATCACCGGCTCGGTGCCGGAGATCGTGGCGTACACCCGCGGGCTCGCCGTCGAGACCGTCGTGCTCGACGGCGAGACCCTGGCCGTCTCCGAGGACGGTCGCCCGCGCCCGTTCCAGGACTCGATGAAGGGGCTGGGCTCGGGGGCCAGCGGCACGGAGCGCAGCGGAGCTGACGCCATGGATCGGGTTCTGCAGCCGTGGTTCTTCGACTGCCTGCACCGCAACGGGCGCGACCTGCTCGACGAGCCGCTCGAGACCCGACGTCGGGAGCTCGCCGAGATCGTCGGGGACCGGGTGATCCCGGGGGTTGTGCGCCCGACCCCCGCGCAGGCCGCGGACGCCGTGGCCGACGCCCTGGCCGCCGGCCAGGAGGGCTCGATGGTCAAGGCCCTCGACTCGACGTACTCCGCGGGCCGACGCGGGAAGTCGTGGCAGAAGATCAAGCCCGCCCACACGCTCGACCTCGTCGTGCTGGCCTGCGAGTGGGGCTCGGGCCGGCGCCGGGGCTGGCTCTCCAACATCCACCTCGGCGCGCGCGACGCGGCGAGGGGCGAATTCGTCATGATCGGCAAGACCTTCAAGGGCATGACCGACGAGACGCTGCGCTGGCAGACCGAGACGTTCCCGAGGTACGAGACGCACCGGGACTCCTACACGGTGTACCTGCGCCCGGAGATCGTCGTGGAGATCGAGCTCGACGGGGTCCAGACCTCCACGCGCTATCCCGGCGGCGTGGCCCTGCGCTTCGCGCGGGTGGTCCGCTACCGCGACGACAAGCCGGCGTCCGAGGCGGACACGATCGACACGGTGCGGGCCCTGCGGCTCGGGCAGTGACGACGACCGGTCAGAGGCGGCAGCTCAGCTCCAGGCCGCCCCGAGCGGAAGGTGCTGCGAGCGGTAGCCGGCGCCGCGGACGCGGGCCAGGTAGTCGACGAGCGCCGCCGGGTTCAGCGCGCGACGGGCGAGGGTCGGGGCGGCCACGGACGACGATCCTGCCGGTAACCTGTGCGCACGTGCGGTTCCTCGACGGGCACGCCCCGGCCCATGACCTGACCTACGACGACGTGTTCCTCGTCCCGGAGCGCTCCGACGTCGCCTCCCGGTTCGACGTCGACCTCGCCGTCGCCGACCCGTCGGGCGCCACCATCCCGATCATCGCGGCCAACATGACCGCGGTGTCCGGGCGGCGCATGGCCGAGACGCTGGCGCGCCGCGGCGGGATGGCGGTGATCCCGCAGGACGTCGACGCCGCCGCCGTCGCGGACACGGTCGCCGGGGTGAAGTCGCGGCACACCGTCTGGGACACCCCTGTCGTCCTGAACCCGGGCGAGGCCGTCGCGGACGCCCTGAACCTGGTGAGCAAGCGCGCGCACGGCGCGGTCGTCGTGGTCGACGAGGGCGGGCGCCCGCTCGGCGTCGTGCGGGAGTCGGACTGCCACGGCGTCGACCGCTTCACCCGGCTCGCGGACGTGCTGGTGCCCGCCGTCACGGTGTCGGTGGGCACCGAGCCGCGAGTTGTCTTCGAGAAGCTCTCGGCCCCGGGTGCCGGCGACCTCGCGGTCGGGATCGACGCGGAGGGCCGGCTCGCCGGGGTGCTGACCCGCACCGGCGCGCTGCGGGCCGAGGTCTACTCCCCCGCGCTCGACGGCGACGGGCGGCTGCGGGTGGCGGCGGCGCTCGGGGTGACCGGCGACGTCGCGACGCGGACGAAGGAGCTCGTCGCCGCCGGGATCGACGTGCTCGTCGTCGACACCGCGCACGGCCACCAGGAGAAGACGATCAGCGCGCTGCGGACGGTGCGCGCGACCGCACCCGGCGCCGTCGTCGCCGCGGGCAACGTCGTCACCGCCTCGGGCACCGTCGACCTCGTCGAGGCGGGTGCGGACGTGGTGAAGGTCGGCGTCGGCCCGGGCGC
>JAVXWR010000001.1:0-21346 GCA_032230725.1 Actinomycetota bacterium | reverse complement strand
GTCGAGGGTGTTCTGCAGCTGGTCGAGCTCGACGACCACCTCGTCGCTAGGGGCGCGCGCACTCACGGTGCCGTCGCGCTCAAGCAGCGAGACCCCGGCTCGGGTGACGTGCGGGATGGAGAAGACCGCCCCAGCAACAATCAGCTCCAGGGTGTGCTCCACCCCGTCGTCGTGTGAGAGCAGCTCGCGGGCGGCATCGATGACCTGGGCCAACTCGATGCCTACCCGCAGGGCATCGGGCTCGACGGGCTCGTCGGGCGAGGGTTCCTCGTCCGGACCGGTCGAGCCCATCACGAGAGTCCTGCCCCGCTACAGAGTTGGACTGGGGGCGCGCCGTTCGGCGGAGTGTTGCGCCGTGGCGGGTGTGGGACGCAGCAAAAGTGTTCGGTACCGATCATTGCCCTCATACCGTACGCCTATGTTCGTTAGCGGTCACTCGTAGGGGTCGAGGTGATGCTGGCGACCGGTGGTCGGCTTCAGGTTCTCGGGACGGGTCCTTACGGGGCGCCCGCGGACACCGGTGCACAACCCTGTGAGCCACGTCCGTCCGGTGGGTACGCCTCGTACGACCCGAGTAGGACGCTTGCGCTCCAATGCCCGCGTAAAGCTGGTGGGTCTGGGTTCGAGCACTGATTGGAGTGCAGCCAGGTGAGCAGCGCGGAGACCAACCCGCGCCCGGGGGGCGGCCCCCTCGGCAGCGCCGAGGATGCAGTCGCCGACCGCCGCAGGAACGCGCTCCTGGCCCGATTGCCCGTCGACGAGGACCAACGCCTCGCGTTCCAGCTCGAACCCGTCTCGCTGAAACCCCGCGACGTGGTCGAACGGCAAGGCGAACGGCTTGAAGCGGTGTACTTTCCCCTTGACGTCGTGGTGTCGGTGGTCGAGTCCACCGACACTTCCGGCGAGGTCGAGATCACCACGATCGGAAACGAAGGCGTCGTCGGTATGCAAGCCTTCCTCGGCGCCGCCGCCAGTCCTTTCAACGCCCACTGCCAGGTCCCAGGCCGAGCCCTGCGCCTTGGGTCGACCGAGCTGCGCGCCTCTCTCAGCGCGAACGCGACCCTCTATCAGCTGTTTCGGGTGTCCGCCCAGGTCACGATCGCCCAGCTGTCCCGCAACGTCATCTGTCATCAGCTCCACCAGGCCGAGCCGCGCACCGCCCGGTGGCTACTGATGACCCACGACCGTGTTGGCGCCGACGAGTTCCAGCTCACCCAAGACTTCCTCGCCCAGATGCTCGGCGTGCGGCGCATGACCGTTTCCGAGGTCGCCAGCGGATTCCAACAGCGCGGCCTGATCCGCTACACCCGAGGCCGAATCACCATCATCGACCGAGCCGGGCTCGAAGCGTCCGCGTGCGAGTGCTACCGCATCCTTCACGACCAGACCCGCACCCTGCTCGACCAGCCACCGCAACCGTTCCCTGACGCCCCGCCTTCATGACGCTCGGTCGGATCGCGGTGGCGGTAGACAAAATGCTCCTGGGTGCCCCTCGGCCTCGCCCGCCAGCCGGCCCCCGTTGCGGGGCCGCTGACAGAGAGCCGACCTATCGGGTCGCAGCTCAGCTGAGCTTGGAACCACGACCACCTGCTGCCGGTCGCAGGCGCGCAGTGGGCTCCATGCAGCCTCGTGGACCGCACAACGCACGCGGCTTACACGTCCTTCCGCACCACGACCCCAACCCACGCAGCCTCGCTGAGCTCATCGGCCATCGACCTGTTCGGGCACCGGCTGATCGTGCCGCTGGATGAACAGCTCGGCCGACGCAAAGGCGTCGTGACGGCCGGCTTCCGGGCGACCGTTGACAGCGATGCTGGCGTCCGTGAGCGACGTTGCCCCACCCCCTGAGCCGATCCCCCTGGAGCGGCCGCGCGTGCGAGGCTCGTCGCCGTGAACGTGCGGGAGCTGATCGATCAACTGAACCAGGCGGCACTCGAGCTACCCGGCGGGCTCGAGAGCACCGTCCTCGTGCATCTCTGCAAGGGCCGGGAGGAGGCGGGGGTCCTCACCAAGCAGGTTGGGGTGGCCACGGGCGAGGAGGGCCAGGAGGCGACGGCTAATTGCCTCATCGTCGAGGGCCATCCGCATGCCGACGACGAGAACGTGGAGCAGCGACCCGTGGCCATGAGCGTCGATGCCGAGCTCGCGCGGCTCACGTCGGGCGACCCACTCCCCCGCGCTGGCATCACCGTTGCCATCGGCGACACCGGCGAGGGCTTCCGAATCCCATACGGCGAGGGTGGCAGGCCGATCCTTCCCGGCTCCCCCGAGGCCGTGGCCGCGGGCTGTATCTGCGACCCCGACAAGAACGATCATGGGCGCGGGGCGCGCTTTTCACACGGTGATCACATCGACATGGTCACCGACAACCAATGCGAGATCCATCGCAGAGTGAAGGTCGACCCGGAGGACATCCCGCCCAACGAGTAACGCCGTGGCTCGGCTGGTCCTGGCCCCGGACACACGCCGGCTCCCGAACCCCGAGCAGGGATTGGGAGCCGAACGTGGTGATACCGGCTCGAATGCACCGAACCGGTCGCGCTCAGAAACCGCTCGGCGGGAGTTGACCGCGACGGTGAATCGGGCAACCGGCTGGGCAGGTACCGCAGTTCGGGGGCGGTGGTGAGGTTGCCGGTTATTGGGTGGACATCGTGGGCCTCCCTGGTGGGGCCGGTGCTGGTGTGACGCGCTCTTGCTCAGCACGACCAAGAGGTGTCACGACGGCCAAGACCGACCCCCTGGCAGTGTTTGATCTAGCTAGTCGTCGGTGTTGCCGGCTGCGGGGACGCAGCCGAGGTCGCGGTCTTTGAGTCGGTAGCTGTCGCCCTTGAGGGAGACAACCTCGGCGTGGTGGACCAGCCGGTCGATCATCGCGGCGGCGACGACGTCGTCACCGAAGACCTCACCCTAGACATCCCACGGCTCTAAGAAGTCAAGCTGCGACCGTGAGGGTGTCGATGGCGGGTGGCCAGGCGGTGTTCTCGTCGTAGAGCCGCTGGTGGCGTAGGCAGCCGTGCAGGATGCCGACGAGTCGGTTGGCGAGGGCCCGGAGGGCTTGATGGTGGGTGTTGCCGCGGGCGCGGTGAGCGTCGTAGTAGGCCCGCGCACCCGGTGAGCGGGTCAGCGCGGCGAACGCCTGCTGATAGAGCGCGTCAGCGAGACGCCGGTTGCGGGCGTGGCGGGCGAGCACGACCCGGCTCTTGCCCGACGTGCGGGTGATCGGGGCCATGCTGGCGTAGTTCTTGCGGGCTCTGGCGTCGGCGTAGCGGTCGGGGTCGTCGCTGAACTCGGCGAGCACCCGGGCGCCGAGCACGTCTCCCAGTCCCGGTTGGGACAGGTAGATCTCAACGTCCGGGTGCCGGCCAAAACCCGCGGCCACCTCGCCCTGCAGGACCGCGCACTGGCGGGCGAGCTCGCCGATCACCGCGACCAGCGCCTTCACCGAGGCGGCGTAGGCCCCGACGACCCCTGGGTGGGCCTCGAGCTGCTCTTCTCGCAGCGTCTCGACGACGCGCGGCGACGGTGTCGGCGCCTCGTTGCCGCCCCGCGTCCCGCAGCGCCTTGGCCACCCGCGCGACCCGCAGCCGCCGGCCCTCGGCCGGGGTCGGGGCCAGCGCAAGCACGGCCAGGGCGTCGCGGCCGGCGAGGTCGTCGAACGCGACCAGCGCGCCGGGGTAGTACTCGCGCAGCATCGAGCGCAGCGTGTTGGTCTGGCGCTGCCGCGACCAGATCATCGACTGGTGCGCCCGGGCCACGACCTTGACGTGCTCGGCGATCGCGGAGTCCCCGGCGATGGGGCGGTGGTGGGCGCGGTCGAGACGAACCAGCTCAGCGAGGACATGGGCGTCGCCGGGGTCGCTCCTGGCGCCGGAGCTGCCGTGGCGTTCCCGGTAGCGGGAGGCCTGCAGCGGGTTGATCGCGTAGACCATGTAGCCGGCGGCGAGCAGCGCCTGCACCCACGGGCCGCGGTCGGTCTCGATCCCGACCACGACCTGATCGGGCTCGGCCTCGGGATCGAGGTGATCGGCGATCAGCGCGTGCAGCTCCGCGATCCCGGCCGCGCCCTCGGGCAGACGCCGGCGGACCAGCCGGCGGCCGGTCTCCTCGACGATCTCCACGTCGTGGTGGTCCTCGGCCCAGTCGTCTCCGACGAACAGCACCAGCCTCTCCCTCTCCTCGACGGCATCCGACGAGCCTCGGAGGAGAACGGGTGCGACCTAATGGATCAGTGCTCACGGCTCGATGACCGGGCACGACATCCCACCAGCCCTACGAACTCCTCACCAACCGACCAGGGGCACGATCTAGGCCTGGGCCTCGAGGGCCTGGGTCAAGCAGTGCTCACCTCGCCGGCGGCTCGGACACCCAGCCAACCACCGAGCCGCTGGATGCACTCCCATTAGGTGTCGTGACCCGGCACGTTGTTAGCAGGCGAGGCGGGTGATGGGTGGCTGCCCGCCGAGGGCGCAGTGGGCTCGGGCAGTGTTGTAGTTGGTGACCCAGGAGTCCAGAGCGGCCAGCCGCTGGTGGTTGCTGGTCCAGGGCCGGGCGTAGGCGAACTCGGTGAGCAGGGTGCGGTTGAGCCGCTCTGCTTTGCCGTTGGTCCAGGGACAGCCGGGCTTGATGAACCGGCGCCGGATACCGAGGCCGACGCAGACCGCTGTCCAGTTCCGGCCCCGGCGGTAGCTCAACGCGTTGTCGGTCAGGACCCGTTCGATGCGCACTCCCGCTGGTGGAACCAGGTCGCTGGTCCAGTACTTGGCGGCGGCCGCGTCCTCAGCGCTGAGTTTCCCGGCGAGCAGGGCCTCGACGCAGTGATCCATGAAGCCACGGGCGATCCCGACCTCGGTCCGCATTACGGCCAGCTGGAACCTCAGAGCCTGGCGCGACCCCAGGGGACACCGAAGCTGTGCGCTCCCGGCAGTGGGCGACGGCCAGGGCCGGTTCGGGGGGATGCTACGGCGGAACGCCATGGACAGGCGCTCCCGGAGAGAATGCCCAGACACGTACAGGCGCGCACCGAGCTCGCCGGCGAGATTGTCCACCGGCACCCGACAACCGTCGAAGAACAGTTCAGCGGTGTCCAGGCCTTCGGGCACGCTCGAGTTTCCCGCGGCCAACCAGTCGAGCTCGTCGGCGGGCGCCGGACGGTACCTTCGCGCATCCTGCGACCCTAGGAGCGTCATGGTCATCCTCGGCTTTGTCCTCAGAATCTCCGGCTTCGCCTTGAAGGCCGCCGCGATGGCGGTAGCCCCGGTCGTCGCTGTCCTCGCATGGGGGCAGTTGAAGACGAGATGGACAAGAGGAAGAACAAGACCGCCGAGGCCGGGACGGGACCCTGATCCCGGTTGATGACCAGAGCCGAGGCCCGCGCCGTGCCTCAGCGAGCTACGACGTCCGCAGGTGCTCGACCTCGGCGCCGCGCAGGGTGGCGTTGACCCGCGCCGCGACACCCTACTCGCCTCCCTCGACCCCGATCAGGACGAACCCGCCAAGAGGTGATTGCCGAGTGCCAGGACGTCCTTGGCGAATCCCCACTCATGTCGCCACGCGATATCGCGGCCCTTCGGATGGACGTCACAAATCGTCGGGCCTTTTGAACTTAAGCTGCTCGTTCTCCGCGACCGCAGGGTCGGATGAGCCCTGAAAGGCGGCTACGGTCAGCCGGCCTCGTCGAGGGGCCCGCCCTCATAGCTCCTCCAGCAACCTCGAAGGCCAGCTCGCCGCTGAGGGTCACCGTCCTTCTGTTCGAGGCCGACGACGCCAGCGGCCGTGACGTTGGACGTCGCGTTCGGGGACGCCGGCGGCGATGGCTTCGGTGGCGAAACCCGCGCCGGAGGCTGTGTCCACCCCAGAGCTCGGCGTCTTCGAGGCCAGCTGCCGCCGCGCGGCGTTTGATGATCTCGGCGATGGAGTTGCGGTGCAGCCCGCCGGCTCGGGGGCGGCGGCCGTAGCGGTCGATGCCGCGCCAAGCTGGACCGTCGAGGATGCCGTGGGAGCCGAGCAGGTCTCGCCAGCGGATCCAGGCGGCACCGGCGTCGAGCAGCGTCGATTCCCCGCTCCCCTCCCCTGCCGTCACCTCGGGGGCGGGTGCGGCGATCCCGAGAGTGGTGCCGCGCCCGGCCTGGTCGGTCTTGGAGCGGGCGATGAACACCGACAGCCCCTGGTCGGAGGCGTGCATATCGGCCATGCGCAGCCGGGCGAGGTCGTCGGACCGGAGTGCAGCCTTCCACCCGATGAGCAGCAGCGCGTGGTCGCGGGCATCGGCGAGGGACTCCTCCGGGTTCAGCGTCCGCAGGAGCTCGAGCGGCGGGTCCCGCCGGGCCGCCGCCCGCCGGCGGGGAGGGCCGACGGCGGGGTGGCGTCCGATGCCGGCCAGGGTGCGGCGCACCGCCTCCGACCGGGTCGGATTTTCCTGTTGCGCGGTCTGGTGGACCACCGAGATCGCCGCGAGATAGCCGCTCAGGGTCCCTGGCCGCATCCCGTCGCGCTCGCGGACCTGCCCGGCGACGACGCTGCCGGGCGGGTCGGCGGGAGTGGCGGGGCGCCAGCGCGGAGCCAGATCGGCGAGGAACCGGGCCACGGTCAGCGGGTCCGCCGGCAGCGCCCGCTCCCCCACCTCCGCACACCAGGATTCGAACCGGGCCCACTGCCGCTCGTAGGCCGCCCACGTCCGCTCCGCCCGCGCCCCGCGGGCCCAGGACTCGGCCCGCGCGGTCAGCTCCTCGCGATCCGAAGGCAGCAGCTCCCCGGACTCGGGAAGCAGCTCGACGGACGACTCCTCTGATGTATCGAGGGCCTGCTCAGCGACCACGCGGACCAGCTTCTCCCCCACAACAGGCCCCGCTTCGGGAGGCGCGTCGCACCAACCGGGCAGATACGGCTGTTGTGCACTATTGGGCGCCAGCGAGCACTTCCGCCCTCGATCTGAGGCCGAGGACGCAGCCGAACGCCGTCATTGCTTCGAGGCACGACCGTTGGCGGCGGTCGGGTAGCGGCCCACCTACCGCCGAGCGAGCCCAGGCCAGCCAGCCTCCGGCTGGCTTCGCTTCCACAATCCAGAGGAGGCCACCGGCAGAAGCTGGCAAGATTCGATCTTGCTCGGGGTGCGGGATCGGGGGCGAACTACCGTCGTCCAAGGCCTCGGGAGCGACTACAGTCGATCACAACGCCTGCATAGTTGCTGGTGGCAGCCCTGGTGGGTGCGGTGGACCGTCCTCCTAAAGCGGGTGCCGCAGGTTCGAATCCTGCCGGGGGCGCCCCTCCTGACCAGCGGTTCATCGACCCCAGCGCCTCATCCCCGGCCGGGAGGGGCTTTGGGGATGGAATCGCAGCAACCTCGACTCGTGGCCACCACGACGAGGCGCAACCGCGGCTACATCTCGCACCAGCCCACCTGACCGTCGACGGCGAGCGAGCCGACCTCAACGAACCGGGCCCGGTCGCTCGAACCCCACCACGCCAGAACCGAACCCTGGATCGGTCCCGGTCCCGTGAGCTGACCCGCAGCCGGCTCGAACCCGCGGCGCGCTGCCCGGCCGGGCCTGGAGCGGCGCCGAGCCCCGCACCCGTGCCATCGTCCGCTTGGTTGTTGACGGTTCAACAGATCGTGGTACGGTCGACTTGTTGTTGAATCCTCAACCTCTTGGAGTCGGACATGACCGAGACCGCTACCCCCACCCTGCAGCTCGCCGGCGACTACGTCATCGACCCGGAGCACTCGCGGATCGGTTTCACCGCGCGCCACGCGATGGTCACCAAGGTCCGGGGGTCGTTCGGCGAGTTCTCCGGCACCGCCCACATCGCGCCCGACGCCGACGCCTCGCACACGACGCTGACCGTGCACGCACCGAGCTTCACCACCAACCACGACCAGCGCGACGGGCACGTCAAGAGCGCCGACTTCCTCGACGTGAAGTCCTTCCCCGAGCTGACCTTCCGCTCCACCTCGGTCGTCGGCGACGGCGCGAACTACAAGATCACCGGTGACCTGACCATCAAGGACACCACCAAGCCGATCACGATCGAGTTCGAGTACACGGGCCTGGCCAAGGACCCCTTCGGCAACGTCCGCGCCGGCTTCGAGGGCTCGACGACGATCAACCGCAAGGACTACGGCATCACGTTCAACGCCGCGCTCGAGACCGGCGGCGTGCTGGTGTCGGAGAAGATCGGCCTGGAGTTCGACATCTCGGCCATCAAGACCGCCTGAGCCTCCGGTCCGGGCGCCCAGCCACGGGCCTGCCCGCGGAATACTCGCACTCACCGCTCCAGTGAGGACCTCATGAGCGACATCGCCCCGCACGGGCTACACCACGTCACCGCCATCGCCTCGGACCCGCAGGCCAACGTCGACTTCTACACCATGGTGCTCGGGCTGCGGCTGGTGAAGACCACGGTCAACTTCGACGACCCCGGCACCTATCACCTCTACTACGGCGACGAGGCCGGGCGCCCCTCGACCATCCTCACGTTCTTCCCGTGGAAGGGAGTCCCGGAGGGCCGCCAGGGCACCGGGCTGACCACCGCCACCGCCTTCAGCGTCCCGCCGGAATCGATGGGCTGGTGGCACAAGCACCTCACCGCCCTCGGCGCCGACGTCGACGCCCCCCGCGACCGCGACAGCGGCGGCCACGCCGAGGAGGTCCTGACCCTGCGCGACCCCGACGGGCTCGTCATCGACCTGGTCGCCTCCCCCGGCGACACCCGCTCGGGGTGGGACGGCCAGGCCCGCATCCCCGCCGAGCATGCGGTGCGCGGGTTGCACTCGGTCACGCTGACCGAGCGGCTGCTGGACCCGACCGCCACGCTGCTGACCGGGCTGCTGGGCATGGCCGGCGACGGTGAGAACGGCGACCGGGCCCGGTTCACCATGGCCGGGGACCGGCCGGGATCGCTGGTCGACGTCGCCGCCGCCGCCGCCACCGGCACCGGCCGTGGCCTGCAGGCCGGCGGCACCGTGCACCACATCGCCTTCCGTGCCCCCGATCAGGCCACCCAGGAGCGCTGGCGCCAGGAACTCCTCGCCGCCGGGCTGCACGTCACCCCGATCCTGGACCGCCAGTACTTCACCTCGATCTATTTCCGTGAACCCGGCGGGGTGCTCTTCGAGATCGCCACCGACCAGCCCGGCTTCGACATCGACGAGCCGCTGCTCGAGCTCGGCCGCCACCTCAAGCTCCCGCCGTGGCTCGAACCCGACCGCACCCAGATCGAGCACGCGTTGCCGCCCCTGCGCCACGGGGACGAGCTCGTCGAGGGCACCGCGTGAGCACCGATCACGCGGATCCCGCGACGCGGCCGCACCGATGGCAGCCGGGCCGCGGGGGGCCTCCGCTGCTGCTGCTGCACGGCACCGGCGGCGACGAGAACGACCTCCTCGGGCTCGGCGCAGCACTCGCTCCCGATGCCCCGCTGCTCGCCCCCCGCGGTGCGGTCCTGGAAAACGGCATGCCTCGGTTCTTCCGGCGGCTGCGCGAGGGTGTGTTCGACGAGAACGACCTGATCGCCCGCACCGACGAGCTCGCCGAGTTCGCCGCCACCGCCGGCCGGACCCACGGGATAGAGGCCGGCTCCTGGTATGGGGTCGGGTTCTCCAACGGTGCCAACATCGCCTCGTCGCTCCTGCTCCGAGCACCTGAGCTCCTCGCCGGCGCCGTCCTGTTCGCCGCGATGGTGCCCTTCGCCGACCCGCCCCAGGTCGACCTCATCGGCAAGCGCGTCATCGTCGCCAGCGGCCGTCGCGACCCCATGGCCACCGCCGAACTGACCGACCGTCTCGTCGGGCAGCTGCGTGACCGCGGCGCCGACGTCACCGAGGTCCCCCACGACGGCGGACACGCCATCGACCCCACCGGCGTCGCCCGCATCGCCGAGATGCTCTCCGAGACGCGGCCGTGACCAGCCCGCCGACCAGGTCCGACTGACGAGGCCTACCTCGACGGTGGTGACCCGCTTCAGCGATCGGTGATCCCCTCACAGCACCGATGTCGTAGATCCGGGTCATCGGGCCCGCTCGCACGAAGACGATCAGGCGGGATGCTCGCCGCTCGCGTTGCCTATCCCGCCACGATGCGTTCTCACTGCGGGGACGGTTGGTCTAGCGACGAGGGGGGTCGACGATGGGGAACCACCGGGGAGCTCGAGGGAGTCGACGCGCAGCACCAGGGGCCCGAACCCACCACACCCGGCCACCACGATCTGCAGCTACCGCGCCCGGTGACCACGAAGCGACCACCGCCGACCCAGGACCGCAACCGGTGACCGCACGCGCCCTCGAGGACCTCGCCGACGCCGCCCGCACCGCCCGTCGGACGGGCCGGTCGTTCATCGCAGAGGTCCTCGCCTCCGCCGACACTCGCCGCATGCGGGCGCCCTCGCCCCGTGACGTGCTCCCCCGCCGCTACGCAACATTCCAGCCGACGACACCGATCCAGGTGCACCCCGAACACCGAGCGAGCCGGCACCGACCGCCAGTTACCGCATAGCCGTCCTCCTTCGGAGGCGGTCGCTCGTGCACGAACCACCCGTCGGCGCACAGTGACCACCGGGCCCACCTCAGCTTGTCACTGTTGATCATCGACGATGTCCATGGCCGGGCCCCGGAACGATCGACCTGCTCTATGGTTCGCCGATGGACACCCGCGTGCTGGAGTACTTCGTCACCGTCGCCGCCGAGCAGAACGTCACGCAGGCCGCCAGGCAACTGTTCGTCGCCCAGTCCTCGGTCTCGGTCGGCCTGCAGGGCCTGGAGCGCGAGCTGGGGGTCCGCCTGTTCGACCGCGGCGCGCGTGCGATGCAGCTCACCGCCGCGGGCGAGCAGCTCCTCCCCGAGGCGCGCGCGATCCTGGACGGCCTCGAGCGCATGAAGGCGCTCGGCACCCAGTCCGCGGAGGGGCTGCGCGGCCGGCTGCGGGTCGGCACCTTCACCGGCATGGACCTGATCTACGAGGTGCCCGCCGTGCTGCAGGACTTCCGCGCGACGCACCCCGGCGTCGAGGTGCGCCTCGCCCCGTCCCTCGGCGGCTCCAGCGGGCTCGCCGAGGATCTGCTCGGCGGGCGCCTCGACATCGCGTTCCTCGCACTGGCTGACGCTCCGGAGCTCGACCTGGTGGAGATGTCCTCCGCGCCCTACGTCGCCCTGCTGCCACCCGGTCACCCCCTCGGGCGACGCCCGTCCGTCACGCTGGCCGAGCTCGCGGGCGAGCGCTGGGTCGACGCCTCCCCCGGGTTCGCCAACCGACTCCAGCTCGAACGCGCCCTCGCCGAGCGCGGGCTCGCGCGCCACGTGACCGTCGAGGTCGCGGCCCTGCCGGCGGTATCGGCCTACGTCGCTGCCGGCCTCGGCGTCGCCGTGGTCCCCGACATCATCGACACGGCCGGCTGCACCGTGCTGGCCCTCGACGACGCGGTCCCGCGGTGGACGCTGTCGCTCGCCGCACGACGCGGCGGCCTCCGCCGACCTGCCGTGTCCGCGCTGGCCGAGATCTTCCGCTCGCGCATCGGGCGACCGGGGCCACCGGCTCCTGCCTGAACGTCACCGATCGTTGCCGGCTATGGCAGCGATGCAAACGATTCGTTGGTGTACATGGCAGAACCCGGTCAGGGTGGAACCATGGCGAACATCAACCCCGGTCACACCGGCCTGCAGGAGTCGGAGGCGATCGCGCCGAGGGTCGGGCCTCCGCCGGACACCGTCCGGGCGGACGTGGGACAGCCGGCGTCCGAGCGCACGCCCGCCCGCGTCGAAGGACACCGGCGCTTCGACGTCGGCTTCTGGCTGGCGGCGGCGGCCTTCCTCGTTGCCATGGCCTTCTCCACGATGCCCAGTCCGCTGTACGTCCTCTACGAGCGTCGCGACGCGTTCTCCTCATTCATGGTCACGGTCGTCTTCGGCGTCTACGCCGTCGGCGTCGTGGCCAGCCTGCTGCTCACCGGCCACATCTCCGACTGGATCGGCCGCCGGCGGGTCCTGATCCCCGCCCTCGGCATCGAGGTGCTCGCGGCGGTCCTGTTCCTGGTCTGGCCGAGCCTGCCGGGTCTGATCGTGGCCCGTGTGATCAGCGGATTCGGCATCGGGATGATCACCAGTACGGCCACGGCCTACCTCCGGGACCTCCAGGCCAGGAGCCGCCCCGGGTCCGGACAGGGCCGCTTCGAGATGGTCTCCACCGCCGCCAACATCGGGGGACTCGGTGTCGGCACGCTCGTCTCGGGATTCCTGGCCCAGTTCGTGCCCGCCCCGCTCGTCGTCCCCTACGTCGTGTTCGCCGTGCTGATGGTCCTCGCCGTCGGCGGCCTGGTCCTCGCGCCCGAGACCGTCGCACCGCCCGCGATCCGACCCCGCTACCGGCCCCAGGGCATCGCGATCAGCGGCGACCGAGCCTCGTGGCTCGTGGCGGCAGTAGGAGCGTTCGCAGCCTTCGCCGTGTTCGGCGTGTTCACCGCTCTCGCCCCGGGCTTCGTGGCCGTCGACCTCGGCCACTCCAGCAGACTGCTCGCCGGCGTCGTCACCTTCATCACCTTCGGGGCGGCCGCGCTAGCGCAGGCGACCACCGGTCGGCTCCCGAACCGGTCGCGGATGCTCCTCGGTAGCCTGGCCGAGGCCATCGGGTTGGTCCTGGCGACCGTCGGGATGTACGACACGAACCTCGCCGCCTTCCTCCTCGGCGGGGGCGTGGCGGGGGCCGGGGCCGGGGTGCTGTTCAAGTCCGCGCTGGCCATCCTGCTGGGGTCCGCCGAACCCGCCAAGCGGGGCGAAGCGTCCGCCGGCCTGTTCGTCGTCGCCTACGTCGCCCTGGTCATCCCGGTGCTCGGCATCGGCATCGCCACCCTCTCGGTGAGCTCCCAGCTCGCCATGCTCGTCTTCGCCGCGGCCCTCCTGGTCGTCCTCGCTCTCCTCGCCACCCTGGCCGCCCGCACCCTGCGCACGCCGAGGGCCATCCGGTGACCGGGACCGACGACGCCGAGACCACGAGACGGAGGCTGTCATGACGGTGGGGCTGCTGATCCTCAGGATCGCCGTCGGGATGCTGGTCGCCTCCCACGGGATACAGAAGTTGACCCATCACCTCGGCGGTGAGGGGCTGGCCGGGTCGATCAAGGAGTTCGCCGACGACGGCTTCCGCGGCGGGGTCCTGACGGCCCTGGCCGCCGGTCTGACCCAGGTCGGCGCCGGGCTCCTGCTCGTCGTCGGGCTGCTGACGCGCGTCGCCTCTGTCTCTGACCCGCGGGGCGGCGCCGTCGCTCCGGCTTCGGGGCAGGAGACCCTCCTCGATCAGACGGGTCTCCTGCCCCGTCGGGCGTCGCGCGTCGAGGCGCACGCGGTCGTCTTCGATGATCGTCTAGAGGGTCGCGAGCCTCTGATCGATGCCCACGGCGTCCTCTCCTCGGAGATCGCCGCGCGCCAGGTCACCGGCCCGGTGATCGCGGTGGGCGGCGCCCCCTCGATGCCCTGACGCGCGCGGCGACGAGACCATGGCCACGCCCGTCGCGATCCCGGCACCCCGTTCGGCGGCCCTTACCATCGCGGGAGCACCCACCACCGCCGAGATCGCGACCCCGTGACCGTCACACCCACACTGAGGGCCCCGCACAACGGGCGCGTTCGGTCAGCCGAGCTGGTGGTCCTGCCCGGTGTCGGGACCCATCGACGCTCCCTGGGGACCGCTCAGCGCTGCGACCTGCTCCGGCGTCATCCCCATGGCCTGGGCCAGCACCGCGCCGAAGGCGATCAGCACCCCGATGACGACGTCGGGTTCGGGCACCCGGTCGGGCAGCGCCGTCGAGAGCAGCGCGAGACCATCGTGCAGGGCGATGACCACCGCGGCACCGGCCGCCGCAGCCTCAGGGGCCAGGTCCGGGGTCGCCGCGACCATCGACGCCGCCACGGCGTCGAGCGAATCCCGTGACGACGTCGCCAGCATCGCGGCGATTCCCGACGGGTCCCCACTCTGGTCGCGCCCACCCGCCACCACGGACTCCGCGAACGCCAGGATCTCCGGGCGCCGGCCCGGGAGGTCGGCGAGCATCGCGCGCAGCGCGGCCGCGAGGGCCTCACCGGGGCCCTCGGCGGCCGCGACCACACCCGCGGCCGTCGGCCGCTCGGTCCATTCGCGGAGCACGCCGGCCAGCGCCGTGGCCATCAGGGCGTCCTTGCTGCCGAAGTGGTAGCCGATCGAGGCCAGGTTGGTGCCCGACGCCGCGACCAGGTCCCGCGCCGTCGTCGCGCGCAGCCCCTTGGATCGCAGGAGTACACGCGCCGCAGTGAGCAGCGCGTCGCGGTGACCCTCAGCCACAACTCTCCCTCTAGACGGTCGTCTAAGACGCTTGTATAACAGACCGCGTCATAGACAAGCGTATAGATCGGGGCTCCATGAACGCCACGGGCACCATCAGTCACGGCACACCCACCCGGACACCAGTGGCCGAGCGCCTGCTCGCCGCGCCCGACCTACCAGCCGGGGACTGGCGCGAGCTGAACTGGGACGCCGCCCCGGTCGACGGCGCGCCCTGGGCCCCATGGACCTCCGTCAGCCTGTGGGGCACCCCGACCTGGACCCGCCTCGGCCACGCGCAGCGGGTGGAGCTGTCGCGGCACGAGACCGCGAGCGTCACCGGGCTCGGCATCTGGGCCGAGAACGTGCTGATGCAGATGCTCCTGCGTGTCGCCGCCGGGGAGCCCGCCCGCAGCGCGTGCACCCGCTACACCCTGACCGAGGTCGGTGACGAGTGCCGCCACTCGCTGATGTTCTCCCGCCTGCTCGGCGTCCTGGACACCCCGGACTACGGACCACGCCCCGCGGCCCGGCGCCTCACCGGAGCGTTCGCCGGCATCGCACACCCGGTCGAGGCGTTCGCGACCGCACTGATCGTCGAGGAGATTCTCGACGGCCTGCAGCGCCTGGCTGTACACGACCCGGAGGTCCAGCCGCTGGCCCGCGAGGTCAGCCGGGTGCACGTCGTCGAGGAGGCCCGTCACATCTCCTTCGCCCGCGACGAGCTGGCGCGCCGCTGGGGCGTCCTGTCCCCCGCCCGGCGGGCCACCTACGCCATGACCGTGGCGGCGGGGGCCGGGCTCATCGCGTCCTCGCTGATCGACCGGCAGGTCTACGCCGCCGTCGGGCTCGACCCGCGCCGCACCGCCCGGGAGGCGCGGCGCAGCGAGCACCGCCAGGCGCTCCTGCGGTCGACGACGGCGCGCCTCGTCGACGACTTCACCGAGCTCGGCCTCATCACCACGGCGGCCCGACCGCTCTGGCGCGCCGCGGGCCTGGCATGACCGAGGGGCGGACCGACGCGGCCACCGTCGGGCCCGAGCGGTGGTCGGAGGTCTCCGGCGTGCTCGCCGCCGCCTTCACCGACGATCCCGTCTTCGGCTGGCTGCTTCCCGACCCGCCGTCCCGGCCGGCAGCGCTACGACGGTTCTTCACCATCGAGGCACGGTCCCGGGCCCTGCCCCTCGGGTCGAGCGTGGTCGCGACCGGAGACGACGGAGGCATCCTCGCCGCGGCCCTCGTGATCCCGCCGGGACACACGAACCAGTCGGTGTGGTTCCAGGTTCGCCACGGCCTCGGGTACGCGCGGGTGTTCGGACGTCGACTCGCCCGCGCCGACCGGCTGCAGAACGCCCTGGCCCGCGTGCATCCGACCACGCCGCACGTGTACCTGTTCGCGATCGGCGTCCGGCCCGTCGCCCAGGGACACGGCGTGGCCACCGCGATGCTCGCGCCGCTCCTTGCGCAGTGCGACGCCGAGGGCCTGCCCGCCTACCTGGAGGCGACCACGCCGCGCAACGCCCGGCTCTACCGGCGACTCGGGTTCGAGACCGACGACGTCCTCCGCCTCGACGGCGCCCCGGTCGTGGAGCTCATGATCCGAGCGCCACGCTGAGGCGGACGTGCTGGCCGTCGCGGCCGATCTCGGCGCCGGGGTCAACGGTGCGTCGGCGAGGACGCGCAGCACGGGACGCAGCCGGCACTGTTCCCGGCCGCTTTGGTCGATGGTATGAAGGTCAGGCCAAAACAGGGTCGCGAGCTCAGCGCCGAGGAAGAGGTCCGATGAAGCCCGAGGAGTTCACCGACGTCATCTACGAGGTGTCGGACGGCCTGGCGACGATCACGATCAACCGGCCGGACCGCTACAACGCCTTCCGCGCCCGTACCGTCGACGAGCTCGTGTACGCGTTCAAGTTCGCTTGGGCCGACGACGAGGTCGGGGTCATCTCCCTCACCGGTGCGGGCACCAAGGCGTTCTGCTCCGGTGGCGACCAGAAGCAGCGTATGGAGTCCGGTGACTACGGCCCGTCGGAGTCCGGGCTGTTCGAGGTCGAGGCACTGCACCGCGTCATCCGGGACGTGCCCAAGCCCGTGATCGCCGCGGTCAACGGCATCGCCATCGGCGGAGGGCACGTCCTGCACGTGCTGGCCGACCTGAGCATCGCCGCCGACACCGCCACCTTCGGCCAGAACGGGCCGCGTGTCGGCTCGTTCGACGCCGGTCTCGGATCGAGCTACCTCGCGCGTGTGGTCGGCGAGAAACGGGCGCGGGAGATCTGGTTCATGCTCCGCCGCCTCAGCGCGGAGGAGGCCCTGGACTGGGGCCTGGTGAACCGGGTGGTCCCGGCCGCGGACCTCGTGGCCGAGGTCCGCACGTACGCGGACACCATGCTGGCCTACTCGCCGACAGCGCTGAAGGTCCTCAAGCAGTCGTTCAACACCGACACCGAGCACATGATCAGCATCGGCAACATGGCCTTCACGACACTGAAGCTCTTCGGTGAGACCGAGGAGGCCCGGGAGGGCATCACGGCCTTCAACGAGAAGCGCCCGCCGAACTTCTCCAGCTACCGCACGCACTGAGGCCCCGGGCATGACGACGAGCCCGTTCGCGCCGGACCTGCTCGCGGGCAAGCGCATCCTCATCACCGGAGGCGGGACCGGGCTCGGGCGCGGGGTCGCGCGTCACCTCGTCGACCACGGCGCCGAGGTCCACCTGTGGGGTCGGCGCGGGGGCGTCCTGGCGGAGGCCCGCCGACGAGGCGTCCGCGTCCCGGCCGGGCTCGGTGCACATCGCGACCGTCGACGTCCGCGACGGCGACGGCGTCGCGATGAGCCGGCTCTGGGACGAGACGGGGCCCTGACCGGCGTGCTCAACAACGCCGCCGCCAACTTCATCGCGCCGACCGAGTCCCTGAGCCCCCGCGCGTTCGACGCGGTCACGTCGACCGTGATGACCGGGACCTTCCACACCACCCACGCCGCGGGCCGCCGGTGGATCGCGGCGGGCCTGCCGGGCTCCGTGCTCTCCACCCTGACCACCTGGCAGGTCGCCCGCCGAGCCCGATGCGCACGAACGCGGCGTTGAACGTCGCGGTGGGGTCGGCGATCCGGATGTCGGCGGCGAGGGCCAGGGAGAGCCCGCCGCCCGCCGCGGCGCCGTGCACCGCGGCGATCACCGGGACGCGCAGCGAACGGACGGCAGCCAGGGCCCGCGCGGCCCGTTCCTGGAGGTCGAGCATGCCGATCGCGCCCAGCGAGGTGAGCTTCTCGGCCTCGGCGAGGTCGTACCCGGCGCAGAACGCGCGGCCGGCGCCGGTGAGCACGACGACCCGCAGCCCCTCCTCACGGTCGAGCGCGAGGGCGAGGGTCTCGAGCTCGGAGAACATCGCGTCGGTCATCGCGTTGAGGCGCTCCGGGCGCTGCAGGGTGAGGACGGCGACGTCGGCGCGAGGCCGGTCGACCGTGAGCGTCGTCCACGGGCCGTCGCCGTCCTGCTGCTCGCTCACAGGTGGATCTCCTCCCGGACCGGTGGTCACGTCGCTGCCACCGCGGGTGCGGTGGACGACGTCAGCGCGTCGACGATGGCGACGGTCGAGGCCTCGAGCTCCTCGGGCGCGAGGCCCCACGGCGCGGCGCACAGGTCGAGGTGGTCGAGGGACGCCGCGTGGTGGGCCGCACGCTCTCCGAACTCGGCGGGGGTGCAGGCGATGCCGATGGCGTCCACGGCCTCGTCGGGGACCTCCGCGGCCATCCGATGCGGGTCACCGTCCTTCGCCGCGGCGCGGATGCGGCGCTGCGCCTCCTCCCATCCGTGCAGGGCGAACAGCCGGTCGTACACCCGGGAGGCCGCGTACTGCCCGATGGCGAACGCGATCCGCCGCCGGCCCGCCTCGACGTCGTCGCCGACCGCGCACATCCGGTAGCCCTTGACGACGAACGCGTCGAGGGACCGGCCGGCCTCCTCCGCCCCGCGGACGAGCTCCGGCCGGACGACCTCGTCGAGGTACTCCGCGGTGGCCATCGGGTGCGCGACCACGCCGTCGGCGACCCGCCCGGCCGCGCGCGCCATCCGCGGCCCGACCGCGGCGGTCCAGATCGGGAGGTGATCCCGGAAGGGGGCGGGGGTGTCGGCGGGTGGCGCGAGGTGGAGCCGGTAGAAGCGGCCCTCGTGGTGGACCGGGCCCTCGTGCAGGTGCCAGAGCCCGCGCAGCACGGTGACGAGCTCCTCCATGCGCGCGGCCGGTGACTCGCCGCTCGTGGAGAGCCAGTTCTCCATCATCGCGGGCGTCCCGTTGCCGAGTCCGAGCACGAGCCGCCCCTCGGTCAGCTCGTCGAGGTCGCGGGCCTCCACCGCCCAGATGAGCGGGGAGCGCCCGACCCCGTAGGCGATGTTCGAGCCGACGACGACACGCTCGGTCGCCTGGCCCAGCACCGCCATCGGGACCGTGGCCGAGCGGTTGTAGAGCTCGCCGGTCCAGACCGCGCCGAAGCCCGCCGCCTCGGCGCGACGCGCCACGGCGGCCATGCGGCGGTAGCGGTCGGCCCCCCGTCCGCCCGTGAACACGGTCAGGCCGTACCGGCCCAGGTCACGCATCGTCGCGCCTCCGCTCCTCAGGCCATCGTGAGGCCGCCGCTGACCGACAGCGTCTGGCCGGTGACGAAGCCGGCGTCGGAGGGGCCGATGCCCTGGGCGCCGCCGATGACGAAGGCCGTGCGGTTGCTCATGGTGTCCTCTCGGGGGTCGGGACGGGGGCCGCGCCCCGGGTGCTCATCGGTGCTCCTCCCGCAGCGCGCGCAGGAGCGCGTCCCGGTGCTCGGGAGCGGCGGCGGCGACGAGCCGGGGCCCGCGTTCGGAGAGCGGGCAACCCCGCAACCACGCGACGCCGTGCTCGGTGACGACCGCGTCGACGTCCGCCCGGGCCGTGGTGACGGCGCCGCCGCGCAGGGCGGGGACGATGGTCGACTCGCCGCCCGAGGTGCTGTGCAGCGCGATGATCGAGCACGCGCCCGTACGGGCGGCGGCGCCGGAGAAGTCGGCCTGCCCGCCGATCCCGCCGAGGTAGCGGCCCCGGGCGACCTCGGCGCCGACCTGCCCGGTGAGGTCGACCTCGAGCGCCGAGTTCATCGCGACGAGACGGGACAGGCGGGCGAGCACCGCGGGGGCGTGCGTGTAGCTCGCGGCGCGGAACGCCACGGGGATGCGCGAGAGCGAGGCATAGAGCTCGGTGCTGCCGAGGGCGGCCCCGGTGACGACGACGCCGGGGTCGATCTCCTTGCGCGCGCCGGTGATCACGCCCTTCTCGACCAGGCGCAGCACCCCGTCGGTGATCATCCCGGAGTGCACGCCGAGGTCCCGGTGGCCCACGAGGCCGTCGAGGATCGCGGTCGGCAGAGCGCCCACCCCGAGCTGGACGGTGTCGCCGTCGGAGATCAGCCCGGCGACGTGGGCGGCGATCGCCTCGTCCACGGCGTCGGGCGCGCGGCCCGGCGCCTCGGGCAGGGCCCGGTCGGTCTCGACGACGGCGGCGAACCGGTCGAGCGGGACGCCGTCGGTGCCCGCGGTGGCCGGCATGCGGTGGTTGATCTCGGCGATCAGCGTGCGGCTGTGCCGCACCGCGTCGGCGGCGTACTCGGCGCCGATGCCCAGCGAGCACCGCCCGTCCGGGCCCGGGGGCGAGACCTGCACGAGTCCGACGTCGCCCGGGAGGAGGCGCTCGGCGAACAGGCGGGGCAGCACCGAGTAGTGCACGGGCACGACGTCGAGGCGGCCCGTTGCGCTCGCGGCGCGCAGCTCCCCCATCGCGCCGTACGAGCTCAGGGCGAGCCCGGGCGGCGGGTCGCGCAACCGGCGGTTCAACGAGAGGCCGCAGAAGGCGCGGACCGGACCGACGTCGTCGATCTGGTCGAGGAGGGTGTCCACCAGCGGTGTGGCCTCGGCGCCGGCCTGGCCCCACCAGACGCCGTCGCCGGGCCGGACGTGGGGGCTCAGGTCGAGCATCGACCGGCCCGTACGAGCGCACGGTCCGACCCGAGGCCGGCCACCTAGATCACCGTCCCGCCGTCGACGGGCAGGACCTGACCGGTGATGTAGGAGGCGGCGCTCGAGGCGAGGAAGACGAACGCCGGCGCGATCTCGGCGGGTGAGGCCCACCGCCCGAGGGGGATCCGCTCGAGGGTCTTCGCGGCCAGCTTCTCGTTGCCCCGGATGTTCTCGGTCATCGGCGTGGCCGCCAGCGGGGCCAGGGCGTTGACCGTGATCTGCCGCCGGGCGAGCTCGCGGGCCAGGGACTTGGTCAGTCCCACGATCCCGGCCTTCGCCGCCCCGTAGTTCGCCTGCCCGATCGTGCCGACGAGCCCGGCAGCCGAGGTCACGTTGATGACGCGGCCGGTGCCGTCGTCGGGCAGGTAGGACAGCACCGCCTGCGAGCAGGTGAACGAGCCCATGAGGTGGATCTCGACGACCCGGCGGAAGTCGTCCTCGGTGAGCTTGCCGAACATGGCGGGAGCGATCGCGCCGGCGTTGTTGACCAGCACGTGGACGGTGCCGTCGCCCAGTTCGGCGGCGCGGACGGCGGCGGCGTCGGCCGCGGTACGGTCGCGGACGTCGAGGGCCGCACTGTCCGCCGTGCCCCCGGTCGCCGTGATCTGCTTCGCCACCGTCTCCGCCGCGGCCGCGTCGGCGTCCGTGACGAGAACCCGGGCACCGGCGGCGGCGTAGGCCTCGGCCACCGCGGCGCCGATGCCACTGCCCGCGCCGGTGACGAGGGCGGTGCGCCCATCGAGGGAGAAGACGTCGAGGGCGACCATCAGTAGCTCCGGGGCAGGCCGAGGACGTGGGAGCCCAGATAGTTGAGGACCATCTCCTGGCTCAGTGGCGCGATCTTGAGCAGGCGGGCCTCGCGGAAGTAGCGGGCGACGTGGTACTCCTCGGAGTAGCCCATGCCGCCGTGGGTCTGCAGCGCCCGGACGGCGGCCTCGAAGCCGGCGTCGGCGCAGAGGTACTTCGCGGTGTTGGCCTCCCGGCCGCACGGCTGACCGGCGTCGTACAGCGTCGTCGCCTTGCGGAG
>JAVXWR010000865.1:0-10566 GCA_032230725.1 Actinomycetota bacterium | reverse complement strand
CCGAGCCGTGGGACGTCGGCCCCGGCGGCTACCAGGTGGGCAACTTCCCGCCCGGGTGGACCGAGTGGAACGGCAAGTACCGCGACACGGTGCGCGACTTCTGGCGCGGGACCCCGGGCACGATGGGTGAGTTCGCCGCGCGGCTGACCGGCTCCAGCGACCTCTACCAGGACGACGGGCGCCGGCCCTACGCCTCGGTCAACTTCGTCACCGCGCACGACGGGTTCACCCTCGCCGACCTCGTCTCCTACAACGAGAAGCACAACGAGGCCAACGGCGAGGGCGGGAACGACGGCGCGGACGACAACAACTCCTGGAACTGCGGCGTCGAGGGCCCCACCGACGACGACGCCGTGCGCACGCTGCGGGAACGCCAGCGGCGGAACTTCCTCGCGACGCTCTTCCTCTCCCAGGGCGTGCCGATGCTGCTGCACGGCGACGAGATGGGACGCACCCAGTACGGCAACAACAACGGCTACTGCCAGGACTCCGAGATCTCCTGGATGGAGTGGGCCCCGGAGAAGTCCGACCTCGGGCTCATGGCCTACACCGGCGAGGTGTCGGCACTGCGCGCGGCGCACCCGGTGTTCCGGCGGCGGCGCTTCTTCAACGGGCGCGAGATCCGGCCGGCCGCTCCCTCTCAGGCCGACGACGACTACCAGCGTGACATCGCCTGGTTCACCGCCTCCGGCGACGAGATGACCGACGAGGACTGGGAGGCCGGCTCGGCGGCGGTGCTCACGGTGTTCCTCAACGGCGAGGGCATCCTCGAGTCCGACCAGCGCGGGGAGCGCGTCGTCGACGACTCGTTCCTGCTGATCTTCAACGCCCACCACGAGGACGTCGAGGTGACGCTGCCCGGCGCGGGCCTGCCCGACCGCTGGGGCACGGTGCTCGACACCGTCACCGGCACCGTCGTCGTCGGGACCACCCGGACCTCGGCGACCACGACGGTCGACGAGCTGCCCGACGACCTCGCGACCCTCGGCGGGGGCGACACCCTCACCATGGTCGCCCGGTCGATGCTGCTCCTCCAGCGCACGGAAGCGGGGGCGTGAGCACGTAGCCCACTGTCGCGGCGGTGACACACGCTTCGCCGCCGCCGACGTGGTCGGGATCCGCCGCGAGCCGATGCTGCGACCGCAGCACGCGGGAGGCTCCGACGGTCCACCGCGGACCGGTTCCGCCCCGAGCGCCGCCGTCGTCGGGGTCCGTCCCGATCTAGATCACCCGCCCCGTTGACCCCGATGATGACGGGCTCGGCTTGTAACCTGACCCGGTGATCCCGCCGTCGACGTACCGGCTCCAGCTCGCCCCCGACCAGGACCTCGCGGCGGCCACCGACCTCGTCGGGTACCTGTCCGACCTCGGGGTCGGGGCGCTCTACTGCTCGCCGCTGCTGCAGCCCTCCCCCGGCTCGTCCCACGGCTACGACGTGGTCGACCCGACGCACGCGAACGACGAGATCGGCGGCGAGCCGGCACGGGTGGCGCTGGTCGCGGCGCTGCGCGAGGCCGGCATGCGGGCGCTGCTCGACCTCGTGCCCAACCACATGGGCGTCGCGGTGCCGGCGGTCAACCCGTCGTGGTGGTCGCTGCTGCGCGAGGGCCCGGCGTCCCCGCACGCCTCCTGGTACGACGTCGACCTCTCGGTGCCGATCCTCGTCCCGGTCCTGGGGTCCCCCGAGGACGTTTCGGCCCTCACGCTCTCCGACGACCGCGACGAGCTGCACTACTACGAGCACCGCTACCCGGTGGCGCCCGGCACTGGGGACTCCGGCACGCCCGAGGAGGTCCACGAGCGCCAGCACTACCGCCTCGTGCACTGGCGACGCGGCAACGCCGAGCTCACCTACCGCCGGTTCTTCGACGTCTCCGACCTCGCCGCGGTGCGGGTGGACGACCCGGAGGTCTTCGAGGCGACCCACGCCGAGGTGCTGCGCTGGATCGCCGCCGATCCGGACGTGATCAGCGGGCTGCGCATCGACCACCCCGACGGGCTGACCGCGCCCGGCGCGTACCTGCAGCGGCTGCGGGCCCGGCTCGCCGCGACCGGGCTGGGCGACGACGCGTGGCTGCTCGTCGAGAAGATCACGTCGCTGCGCTCGGACGGGACCACCGAGACGCTCCCGACGTCGTGGCCCGCGGACGGCACCACCGGCTACGACGCGCTCCGCGAGGTGTGCGGGCTGTTCGTCGACCCGCGCGGGGAGTCGCTGATCGAGCAGGTGGCGACCGAGCACACCGGGGCCCGCGAACGGATCTCGCTGGCCGAGCACGTGGCCAAGCGGCTGGTCACCGACGAGATCCTGGTGGCCGAGGTACGACGGATCGCGGCGCTCGTCCCGCCCGGCGACGAGGCCCCGGAGGTCGTGCAGGACGCGGTGGCCGAGCTGCTGGCCGCGTACCCGGTGTACCGCTCGTACCTGCCCGAGGGACGGGCGGATCTCGACCACGCGGTCGACACCGCCGCCGCGGCCCGGCCGGACCTCGCGGACGTCGTGCGGCGGATCCGGGCCGGGATGCTGGCCGAGCCGGACGGGCCGCTCACGCTCCGGGTCGAGCAGACCAGCGGGATGGTGACCGCCAAGGGCGTCGAGGACACCACCTTCTACCGGTGGAACCGCTTCGTCGCGCTGAACGAGGTCGGCGGCGCACCCGACCGGTTCGGGGTGACCCCCACCGAGTTCCACGCGGCGAACGCGCACCGCGACGCGGCGACCCCGGCGGCGATGACGACGCTGTCCACCCACGACACGAAGCGCTCCGAGGACGTGCGGGCCCGCCTCGCGGTGCTCTCCGAGCTCACCGCCGAGTGGGGCGCCTTCCTGCGCAAGCTCTCCGCACGCCACCCGCTCCCGAAGCCGGGCCTGACCTCGCCGTCGCTGGAGCTCCTGGCCTGGCAGTCGCTGGTCGGCGCCTGGCCGATCACCGCCGAGCGGATGCGCGGCTACCTGACGAAGGCCGCCAAGGAGGCCAAGCTCGTCACCGCCCACGTCGACGCGGTCCCGGAGGCCGACGAGGCCATCGCCGCGTGGCCCGATGCCGTGCTCGCCTCGGAGGAGACCGTCCACGACGTCGAGGCCTTCGTGCGGCTCGTCGACCGGTTCGGCCGCTCGAACGCGCTCGGGCAGAAGCTGCTGCAGCTCGCCGGCCCCGGGGTCCCCGACGTCTACCAGGGCACGGAGCTGATCGAGTACTCGCTCGTCGACCCCGACAACCGGCGCCCGGTCGACTTCGCCCGCCGCCGGGAGCTCATCGCGCGCCTCGACGGGGGCTGGATGCCCGGTCCGGTCGAGGCGAGCGACGATCCCGACTCCGACGACGTGCGCGGTACCAAGCTGCTCGTGACGGCGGCCGCGCTGCGGCTGCGGCGCTTCCGCCCGGAGCTGTTCTCCGGCTACGCCCCGGCGCCCGCCGCCGGACCGGCCGCCGAGCACGCGGTGGCCTTCGCCCGGGGCGGCCCGGCCGGGCGGGAGAGGCTGGTGGCGGTGGCGACGCGGCTGCCCGCGGGCCTGGAGGCCGACGGCGGCTGGCGCGACACCGTGCTCCCGCTCCCCGGCGGGGCCGAGGACTGGACCGACATGGTCACCGGGATGCCCGTGCAGGGGTCGACGCCGCGGCTCTCGGAACTGCTGGCCCGCTACCCGGTGGCGTTGTTGGTCCGCCCGGCCTGAGCGCCCCGGCCCGGCGATGATCATCAGCACACTGCGCACCCGCTGACGCTGCCCGGCCTGCGCAGTGTGCCTCTCGTAGGCCGGAGCCCGGATCATCTCCGCGCGACGCACACACTTGTGTGCGCCGCGCGCAGGTCCACCCGACACCGACCGCGCGCCCGAGCGGAGTGTGTGCGTCCCGCGCAGGTCGATAGAACCTCGAACGCGTCCCCGACGAGAGTGTGTGCGCCGCGCGCAGGTCGCGGGCCGACCGCCGAACGCCCTCAGCGCCGGTCGGACCGCGGCGCCAGGGGGACGACCCGCCGCCGACGGGCCGGCGCGACCGCGGCCGGGAGGACCTCGGTCTCCGCGTCGACGCCGGCACCGTCACGAGGGCCGGCGTGGCGCACCGGCGGCAGGAGCTCGGTCGGCGCCTCGGCCTGGCGGTCGGGAGCACTCGCCGCCGCCGGGCGCGCGACCGGCAACTCCCCCGTCACCGCCCGGATCGCCTCCTCGGACACATGGCCGCGCTCGGAGAGCGGGACCCCGACCCGTCGCCGGTCTCGCCGTCGGTACACCAGCGCGACGACGATCGCGACCATCGAGAGCAGCGGGACGGCCAGCGTCCACCACGTCGTGCCGCGGAAGGACGCGTTGAGCACCGCGTGAACCACCGAGACCGGCCAGCACAGGTAGGACGTCCAGTGCACCCAGAACCACACCCGCCGCGAGAGCCGTGAGCGCAACATCGAGGTGACGACGATGGCGATCACGAGGTCGGTCGCGACGGTGCCGAAGGTCGCGGCGACCGGATTGAACGGGGCGATCCCGGGGACGAACACGTCGACCACGCGCAGGTGCACGTAGTCGGTGACGATCACCGTGACGACGTGCAGCGCGATGAAGACGACGCAGATCAGCGACAGGTTGCGGTGCAGGGCGACCAGGACGAACCGCGGTAGCCCGAGGTCGGCGTTCTTGACCACCGAGGTGTTGTGCAGGACCCCCAGGACGATGACGAGGCTCAGCAGGAGCAGCGCCATCGCCCCGAGGGCGCGGGAGACGAACCAGAGCTGGAGCACGGTGTCAGCGCGAGTACTGGTACTCGACCGGGGTGACGTGCGGGACGTCGGGCGCGGTGGCGGACGCGGAGATCCCCGCCTCCAGCCCGACGGTGAGCGCGGCCGCGACCGCGGCGATCCAGGCGGTGGTCTCGACGATCAGCCGCTTGTTCGTCTCGTGCTGCGCGCGCTTCTGCCGGGCCCGCGTCGACGGTGCCCGCGTCCCGTCCGCCACCACGCCACCTCCCCGCCGTCCCGGTCCGGACCAGGATGACGGATGAAGGTGGTGTGACGTGGCGAGGGGCCGCCTACCCGAGCAGCGTCCGGTCGGCGGGCGAGAGCCGGTCCGACGCCGTCTTCTGCTGGTGCCAGTACGGGTAGAGCAGCGGCGGGGCGGAGACCTCGTCCAGCCGCGCGACCTCGTCGTCGGTGAGCGCCAGCTCGGCGGCCGCGAGGTTGTCGGTCGTCGAGATCTTCAGTCCCGACCGTCCGAGCTGGCGGTACTCCATGGTGTCCGGGTGCCCGCTGCGCAGGCTCCCCGAACGGCTCAGGACCGGCCGGCGACGGGGCTCGGCGTCGTGAACCCGCTCAGGGCCAGCACCCGCGCCGCCGGGCCGGTCTCGGGCAGCACCAGGTCCGCGCCGCGCTCGACGGCATCGAGCAGCAGGCCCACCCCGGCGCTCGCCAGGTGGCCGACGCCGGTGACGTCGAGGGTCCAGGACCCGCCGGGAACGGCCCGCGGGAGCCCGCGCCGCGCGGCCTCGGCACCCGCGAGGTCGAGGTCGCCGGACAGGTGCACGACCGGACCGTCGGGCCCGGCGTCGGTGCGGACGTCGATCGGGCGCTCGGTGGAGTCGGCGGGCCGGGTCGCCCCCGCCGCGTCGGCCTCGGGTCGCCCGGGCGCGATCGCGAAGGTCACCGACGTGCCGCCCGGTCCGCCGTCGACGACGAGGCCGGTGGCGAGTGCCCGGATGAGCACCAGCCCCCGCCCCCGGTGGCCGGGGTCCGCCGGGGCGTCGCGCCAGGTGCCGTGGTCGCGCACCCACGCGTCGACCCCGCCGTCCGCGCGGACGCGCAGTCGCACCATCACCTCGGCCCCCTCGGGCGGCGTCGCGCCGTAGGCGTGCTCGACGGCGTTGGTGGCGGCCTCGCCGAGGGCGAGCTGCAGGTCGTCGAGGACGTCCTCGCCCAGTCGCGCCTCGTCGGCCCACGCGGCGACGGCACGGCGCAGCGGACCGAGCCGGGCCGGGTCGGCGGCCAGGCGCAGCTCCAGCGGGGCCGGGCCGAGGCGCACCACGACGACCGCGACGTCGTCGATCGCGCCGGCGGGGGCGAGCCCGCCGAGCAGCGCCGAGGCCATGGCCTCGGGGGCCCGGTCCTCGCACGCGGCGGCCACCACGACCAGTCGGTCGAGCCCCTCGTCGAGGGACTCGCCGCGGCGCTCGACCAGGCCGTCGGTGTAGAGCACGAGCGAGGTCCCCGGCGCCATCGTCGTGACGCCCTCGGTCCGGGGCCGCGGTCGGGTGTGCGCGAGCCCGAGCAGCGGGCCGTGCCCGGCGGGATCGGTCAGCAGGTAGGGCCGGCCGCCGTCGGCGGGCGCGAGCAGCACGGGCAGGTGACCGGCGCGGGCCCAGCAGAACTCGCCGGTGACCGTGTCCACCAGTACGCACACCGCGGTGGACGCCCGCGCTCCGGGGACCCGGGCGACGAGGCCGTCGAGCAGGTCGAGCGCGGGGCCGGGCCCGTGCCCGGCGAGCAGGTAGCCCGACAGGGCCGTCCGCAGCTGCCCCATGACGGCGGCCGCGGCGGTGCCCTGGCCGACGACGTCGCCGACGACGACCGCGACGTGGGTGTCGTCGACCTCGACCACGTCGTACCAGTCACCGCCCGCCGACGTACCGACGGCGCCGGGCTGGTAGCGCACCGCGATCGGCAGGCGCGGGACCTCCGGGAGCCCCTGGGGCAGCAACGAGCGTTGCAGGGTCTGCGCGATCTGGTGCTCCGCGCGGTAGAGCCGGGCGCGGTCGAGGGCCACCCCGCACGGCTCGGCCAGCGCCTGCAGCGTCGTGCGCTCGCCGTCGTCGAGCCGCCCGCGCCCGGCGAAGCCGACGGTGAGCACCCCGACGACACGACCCGCGGCGATCAGCGGCAGCGAGACCGCCTTGGTCAGCTCCTGTGCCCGCAGCATCGCCACGAGCGTCGGGTCCTGGGCGGCGGGCGCCTCCCCGGGCTCAGGCTCGTGGACCCAGACGGCGCGCTCGTCGCGCACGGCGCGCGTGACGAGGCCGTCGACGCCGACCGAGAGGACGTCGCCGGTGGAGCGCGGATCCCGCTCGATGGGCCGGCGCGCGAGCACCGTGAGCCGACGGGTGGTCTCGTCGTACTCGAACACCCCGCACTGCAGGTCGGGCCCCAGCAACTGCGACACGTGGGTCGCGGCGATCTGCGCCACCTCGAGCGGGGTGGCCGCCGCGGAGAACGCCGCCGTCGCGCGGTGCACGAGGACGAGCCGATCCGCGGCGATCCGCTCCTCGGTGCGCAGCAGGGCGTTCTCCAGGGCGGGCAGGACCCGGGCGACGACCTCGTCGGCGAGGGTGCGGTCGTCGGCCGACCAGGGTTCCGACGACGGGTCGCGCTCGAGCTCGAGCACGGCGACGGGCCGGCCCCGGACGACCAGGGGGCGGCGGATGCGGTGGGACCCGTCCTCCGGGCGGTCACCGGGCCGGGCGCCGACGGTGCCCACCCGGTCGCCGAGCCGGGCGTCGTGCAGCACCCGGACGAGCGCGGCCAGCCGGTCCGGGACGGTCTCGGCGCCCTCCATCGCCTCGCCGATCCCGGCGAGCATCGTCGCCCGGTCGGCATCGCGGAGGCGCGCGTGCACGTCGACGCAGCTGCCGATCCAGCCGGTGGCGGGCTCGGCGCCCTCCGAGACGGTGCCGGCCACGGCCGGCACGGGGACCGCCTGCTCGACGACGCGGTGGTAGGTGCCGTCGGCGTGGCGCAGCCGGTAGTCGACCTCCCAGCCCCGCACTACCGCGCGCCCGTGCTCGGCGGCCGCTCGGTAGGCGGCGCGGTCGTCGGGGTGCACCCCGTCGAGCCACCCGTGGCCGAGCTCCTCGCTGGGGTCGAGCCCGGTGAAGCGCGACCACCCCGCGTTGAGGAACAGCCGGGAGCCGTCGGCACCCGCCACCCAGATCATCACCGGTGCCAGGTCCGCGACCGCGCTGAACCGCGCCTCCGCCTCGCGCCGGGCGCGCCCGAGCTGCAGGTGGGCGGCCACGCGCGCCTGCAGCTCGGCGGCGGAGAACGGCTTGGCCAGGTAGTCGTCGGCCTGGGCGGCCAGCCCCTCCACGGCCGCCTCCGCCCCGGCGCGCGCGGAGAGCAGCAGGACCGGGATGCGGGCGGTGCGGGGGTCGGCCCGCAGCGCGGCGAGGAGCTCGAGCCCGGTACGCCGCGGCATCACGACGTCGGCGACGACCATGTCCGGCGGGTCGGCCAGGGCCGAGACCAGCGCGGCCTCGCCGTCGGCGACCGCGGTCACGGTGCAGCGCGGCGCGAGGAGCCGGCCCACGTAGGCGCGCATGTCGGCGTTGTCGTCGGCGACGAGCACCCGGCCGACCGCCTCGCCGTCGGGCGGCCCGTCGAACGTGCCGGCGGACGCGGGGACGTCGTCGGCCTCCCCGGGGATCCAGCGCGAGGCCTCGTCCATGAGCGCCCGCGCCCGTCCCCCGACCTCCGCGTGCGCCACGGGCGCCTCGACGCCGGGCGCCGCGGCGGGGATCGCGACGGTGAACGTGGTCCCGACGTCGGGCTCGCTGCTCACCCCGACCTCGCCGCCGTGCCGGGTGGCGATCTCGTGGACCAGGGCGAGCCCGATCCCGCTGCCCTCGGCCGAGCGGGCCCACCCGCCCTCGACGCGGTGGAACCGGTCGAACAGCCGGGGCTGCTCGACCGCCGGGATCCCGACCCCGGTGTCGGACACGGTCAGCACGGCTCGCGACCCGTCCCGGCGGAGGCGGACCTCGACGCTTCCGGTGCGGGTGTACTTCAGTGCGTTGGTCGCGAGGTTGAGGACGATCCGCTCCCACCCGTCGCGGTCCACCGCCGCCGGCAGGCCGTCCGGGGGAACGTCGACGGCGTACTCCAGGCCCGCCCGCTCCATCGATGTCGCCACCATCCCGGCGACCTCGGCCGTGATCCGGGCGAGGTCGGCGACCTCGCGGTGGCGATCGACCTCCCCCGCCTGCAGCCGGGAGACCTCCAGCAGGTCGTCGACGACCCGGGTCAGCCGTCGCGCGTTCCGCGCGACGACCTGGAGCTCCGCGCGCCAGCGGGCCGGGTCGACCGTGTCGTCGGCGAGCAGGTCGGCGACCGGCCCGGCCACGAGCGTCAGGGGGGTGCGCAGTTCGTGGCTGGCGTCGGCGAAGAACCGGCGCCGCGCCCGGTCGAGGTCGGCGAGGGCCTCCGCCCGGTGCCGGTCGGCCTCGGCGGCCCGCGCGTCGAGGACGCCCGAGGTGACCTGCCCGGCGACGAGCTGAACGAAGTCGCGGTATCGCTCGTCGTACGCCAGGTGGCGGGACAGCCCGACGACCAGCACCCCGATCTGCCCGCCCTCCTCCCCGGAGGTGGTCGCCGGGGTGAGCGGGAGGACGGCGACGCGGTCGCACTCGGCGGGCGCGACGGGCACCGCCCCGGCGGCGAGGGACAGCACCGTCCCGGCGTCGGGGACGCCGGGGGCGGGCCAGGCGTCCGCGGGCACCCCGAGCTCGACGATCGGTGCCGCGGCGGCCCCCTCGGGGTCCACCCCGACCGCGGCGACCAGGCGGGCCGTGCGTGGCCCCGGGGCCTCGTCGCGCAGGTAGACCAGGGCGAAGGGCAGGTCCGGCCGCGTGACGCCGCCGAGCAGGTCGCGGGCCGCGGCGGTCACCTCGCCGACCGAGCGGGCCGAGGTCATGGCGCTCGCGAGGTCGCGCAGGAAGGCCATCCGCCGCTCGGCGAGCACCCGCTCCGTGGTCTCCGCGACCACGCACAGCAGGCCCTGGACCCGGCCGTCCTCGCCGGAGAGCGGGCTGTAGGAGAACGTGTGGTAGGTCTCCTCGGGCCAGCCGTTGCGCTCGAGGAAGAGCAGCAGGTCCTCGTCCCAGGTGGACTCGCCGTCCTCGAGGACCGACCGGATCTGCGGGGTGAGGGCCTCCCGGATCTCGGCCCACACCTCGTCGAACGGCCGGCCCAGCGCCCACGGGTGCTTGCGGCGCAGCGTGGCGTGCCGGTACGCGTCGTTGTAGAACATCGTCAGCTCGGGGCCCCACGCCATCCACATGGCGAACCGCGAGGTCAGCAGGATGCGCACCACGTCCCGCAGCGCCGAGGGCCATCCCGAGGAGGGGCCGAGCGGGGTCGCGGCCCAGTCGATCGCCGCCATGTCCCGGGCGACACCGGCCGCGCCCGCGAACAGCGGGTCCATGCTCTCCGGGGTGGGCGCGTCACCCGTCTGCGGCATCGGCTTCCGTTCGTCTCGTTCCTGCGCGGGGCGCGCGACCGTGACGGTACCCGGCGCCACCTCGGGGCCGCGCGGTCGCGACCGCGGGTCGCCGCCGGGATGATCCGCGCCATGACGACGGCGGAGCCGGGTGGCGTGGGCAGGGACGGTCGGTTCGCGGTGTGGGCGCCCGACGCGGCGACCGTGGCGGTGGTCGTCGACGGGACGGCGCACCCGATGGCCCGCGACGAGCCGCCGTCGGAGGCCGACCGCGGCTGGTGGTACGCCCACGTCGAGGGCACCGGCCACGGCACCGCCTACGCGTACGCCCTCGACGGCGCCGACCCGCTGCCCGACCCCCGCTCCCGGTG
>JAVXWR010000848.1:0-2528 GCA_032230725.1 Actinomycetota bacterium | reverse complement strand
ATCGCCATGGCCGCGTCGGGCCTGCACTCCAACGGCTACTCGCTGGCCCGCCGGGTCCTGCTCGAGATCGGGCGGATGTCCCTCGACGGGGACGTCGAGGAGTTCGGCCACACCCTCGGCGAGGAACTGCTGCGCCCGACCCGGATCTACGCGCGCGACTGCCTCGCACTCGTGGCCGAGACCGACGTCCGCACGTTCGCCCACGTGACCGGGGGCGGGCTGTGCGCGAACCTGGCGCGGGTACTGCCCGACGGCCTGCGGGCGGACCTCGACCGCACGACGTGGACGCCTGCGCCGGTGTTCAAGCTGATCGCCGGGCGTGGCCGCGTGGAGCGGGCCGAGATGGAGACGACCTTCAACATGGGCGTCGGGATGGTGGCGATCGTCCCGCCCGAGGACGTCGACCGGGCGCTGGCGGTGCTCACCGCGAAGCATGTCCCGGCCTGGGTGCTCGGCGAGATCCGGCATGCGGACGCTGGGATCGGCACGCCCGGCGAGGCGGTCCTGCACGGAGACCACCCACGCTTCTAGGCCGGTCGTGTAGCCGCGCCGGTCCAGCCCACTGCCATGATCATCAGCACGCCAGGCATGCGCCCAGGGACTCCGCCCTGCCTGGCGTACTGATGATCAACAGGCGGTCCGGGAGCCCGCCTCACTCCCATGATCACGAGCACAGCAGGCACGTGAGCGCGCTCGGGCTGCCTGGTGTGCTGTTGATCAGCTGGCGGCGGGGGAGCCCGCTCCCGCCTCATGATCACCAGCACACCAAGCCCGCAGGATCGGCCTGCGCGCTGCCTGAGGTGCTCTTGATCAAAGGCGGGGAGGGCAGACTGGGGGGCTAGTCGGCTTCACCCAGTTCGCTGTGGAGCTTGAGGACCTGGCGGCCGTTCTCCTGCTCGAGCACGTAGGCGGGGTTGTCGTCGGAGCCGTTCCGGGTCTGGTTCTTGCCGGCGATCTTCCGCTCGACCCGCTCGGTGTGGACCTCCGTGACCTCGGCCTCACCCGTGCCGTTGCCCCAGTTCCACTGGACCTTCTGGCCCTTGCTGAACGTCTTCGCCACGTCTCTCCTCACCTCGTCGACGAGGGCACACCGAAGCGCGCCCCGTCCGTCTGCCCTTGCGGGCGGAGCGGACGGGGCGGGGTGCCCGGCGACCGGGCTGGTGAAGCGTGGTGACTACGCGACCCCCCGCGAGGGGTCAGCGCTCTTCGTAGCTGTACTCGGAGCTCCGGGCGTCGGCGTGGTCGTCGTCGTCGCTCGTGTACCGGGAGAACGGGTCCCCGGCAGCCAACTCCCGCTGCAGGGCGTCGAAATCCGTGGTCGGGGAGCTGTACTTGAGCTCGCGAGCGACCTTCGTCTGCTTCGCCTTGGCTCGTCCGCGTCCCATGGGCAATGACCCCCTCGAACAGGGCGGGGGGCGGCCGGAAGCATCCGGCGGCCCCCCTCATCTCATAGAAATGCTCGTAGCTCCACCATACCGTGTGTCCGAACGCCCGTGCGACGTGACATGGCACCATCGCGCCCGTGCCCGCCCCCTTCGCCTGCTACCTCCGCGTCTACGAGCCGTTGGGGGCGTTGTCGGGGCCGTTGGCCCAGCGTGTGCGGGCCGGCCTGGCCCGTGGTGCGGTGCCCGTCACCCAGGCGGGAGTCCGCGAACGGGATGTGTGTCTCCGCGCACAGCTCGGGGTCCCGGTGCGTCTGCTGCCCGGTGAGCGCATCGACGGGACGGCCACCGAGGGCCCGGCGGACGTCCTGCTCGCCGAGAGCGCCGACGCCCCCCGGCCGGGTCAGGCCGCGCCGTCGCCCCCGCGGTTCGGCCCGACGACGCTCGTCTGCCCGCTCGACACCCGCCCCCGCGCGGCCGCCGCCCTCGTCGGGTTCCTGTCCACCGAGTCGCCGGTGCTGCGGGCCGCGGCGCTGCACGACGAGGAGTCGGCCGCGCGCTCGCGGGCCGAGGCCGTCGTCGCCGAGCTCGGCGAGAGCGCCACCCCCGTGGTGTCGGCCACGTGGACGGTCCCGCTGCCGTGGTTCGTCCTCGTCGAGCCCGCCGACCGGGTCCTCGTGCTCGCCCGGGACGACTCCGCGACCGCCGACGCGCCCGCGGGCTCCGAGGCACGCCGGCGTTGCTACTGGCGGGTCTCGATGGCCGACGCGCTCGCCCGCGCCGACTCCGCCGCCGAGCTGCTGAGCTCCGCGCTCGGCGAGGGCGGCCCCTCGGAGATCCTGCGCGACACGGCCCGCTGGCTGCGCCACTTCGACGCCGGGTCGCTGGTCGAGCTGGACTACGGCGGGCTGGTGCAGCTCCTCGACGACGAGACGCTGGCCGGGGACACGTCCGCCGAGGACGTCGGCGAGGCCCTCGACGCGCTGCGGGAGGGCGACGCGGAGAAGGCGATGGCGAGCTACCGGCGCCTGCGCGACTTCTGGGCCAGCCGGGCGATCAGGGAGCGGGCCAACTAGGTCGGCGGAGCCCTTGTGAGCACTTTCGGGCGCTATAACCACCAAAAGTGCTCACGAGCGCGGAGCGCAC
>JAVXWR010000823.1:0-3391 GCA_032230725.1 Actinomycetota bacterium | reverse complement strand
CGCGGGCGCACGGCTGGGGCGGGCGCACGACGATCGGGCACGTCACCACCCTCGGCGGGTACGACGACGGGGGGCGTCGTCGGCTGATCGACGAGCTCGCCGGCGCGGGGGTGGGGGTCGTCGTGCTCCCGCCGACGGATCTCTATCTCCAGGGCACCGCCGCCCCGGTCGCGGAGCTGCTCGACGGCGGCGTCGCCACCGCGCTCTCGAGCAACAACGTCCGCAACGCCTTCACCCCGTTCGGCACCGTCGACATGCTCGACGTGACGCTGCTGGCCGCGCACACGCAGCCCTTCGGCACCCGCGAGGGGATCGACCGCCTGCTCGACCGCGCCGGCGCCGGCGCCGCCGCGATGCTCGGGGTTCCCGGTCATGACCTCGCCCGCGGCTCACGCGCCGACCTCGTCGTGCTCGACGTCCCGGGTGCCGATCACCACATCGCGCTGCTCGACCGTGCACCCCGTCGGCTCGTGATCAGCGGCGGGCGGGTGGTGGCGAGCACGCGGACCGACACGACGCTGCACGTCCCCTGATCGCACAGCAGTATGGGGCCATGACGAGCGCGCCGTCCCGCACGAGCACCGCGACCTCCCTGCTGGCCGAGGAGCTCGCCGGGGCGATGCGCGGCACGGTCCGGTTCGACACCGCCACGCGCGCGATGTGGTCGACGGACTCGTCGAACTACCGCCACGTCCCGCTCGGCGTCGTGCAGCCCGTCGACGCCGACGACGTCGAGCGCGCGGTGGAGGTCACGCGCCGCCACGGCGTGCCGCTGCTGCCCCTGGGCGCCCGGACCAGCATCTGCGGGCAGTCGACCAACGAGGCCGTCGTCGTCGACTTCCACCGGCACATGCACCGCGTGCTGGAGATCGACCCGGACGCCCGCACCGCCCGCGTCCAGCCCGGCACCGTCCTCGACGACCTGCGTCAGGCCGCCCGCCCGCACGGCCTGACGTTCGGGCCCGACCCGTCGACGCACAACCGCTGCACCCTCGGCGGGATGATCGGCAACAACGCCTGCGGCTCGCACTCGGTGGCCTGGGGCAAGACCGTCGACAACGTCCGCGCCCTCGACGTCCTGCTCGCCGACGGCACCCGCATGCACGTCGGCGGCCCGATGGACGACGCCGCCCTGGACGCCGCCGCGCGCCGCGCCGGCACCGAGGGGCGGGTCTACCGCGACCTGCGCGACCTGCGCGACCGCACCGCCGACATCGTGCGCACCGACACCCCGGACCTCACCCGCCGGGTCAGCGGCTACAACATCGACCAGCTCCTGCCCGAGCACGGGTTCGACCTCGCGAAGGCCCTGGTCGGCACCGAGGGCACCTGCGTCACGCTGCTCGAGGCGACGGTGGACCTCGTCGAGTCGCCGCCGGTCCGCGCGCTCGCCGTCCTCGGGTTCGCCGACGCCTACACCGCGGCCGACCACGTCGTGCCCATCCGCGACCACGCGCCACTGACGATCGAGGGCATGGACGTCGGCGTCATCGGCGCCCTGCGCAGCGCCCGCCCGGACGACCGCACCCACGAGCAGCTCCCCGGCGGCAAGGGCTGGCTCTACGTCGAGACCGGTGGCGCGACCCGCGAGGAGGCCCACGCGAAGGCGGAGGCCATCGCGGAGGAGATGGGCTGGGCGACGGTCGACACGAAGGTCGTCAGCGATCCGAAGGCCATGCGGGAGCTCTGGAAGATCCGCGAGGACGGGTCGGGGATCGTCACCCGCGGGCCCGGCGGCGTCGAGGCCTGGCCCGGCTGGGAGGACGCCGCGGTGCAGCCCGCGCAGTTCGGGAGCTACCTGCGCGAGTTCGACGCCCTGCTCTCCAGACACGGCCGCAGCGGCGCCTACTACGGGCACTTCGGGGACGGCTGCCTGCACGTGCGCATCGACTTCGACCTGCTCTCGAGGGCGGGTCTACGCAACTTCCGGGGGTTCCTCGAGGACGCCGCCGACCTCGCCGTCGCGCACGGCGGGTCGCTGTCCGGCGAGCACGGCGACGGGCAGGCGCGCGCCGAGCTGCTCGCGCGGATGTACACGCCGCGGATGCTCACCGCGTTCGGCGACTTCAAGCGCGCGTGGGACCCCGAGGGGCGGATGAACCCCCACCGCGTCGTCGACCCGCCGAAGATCGACGACGACATCCGGGTCTTCCTCGGCAAGCCGACCATCCGGGCGAACACGCAGCTGGACTTCGTCGACGACGGCGTGCCCGACGGCACCGGCCGCGGCGGTTTCCCCTCGGCGACCCGACGCTGCATCGGGGTCGCCAAGTGCGTCACGGCCTCCGGCGGCGTGATGTGCCCGAGCTACCGGGTGACCGGCGAGGAGAAGCACTCGACCCGCGGGCGCGCCCGGATGCTGTTCGAGATGGCCTCCGGGCAGCTGGTGCCCGACGGCTGGCGCTCCACCGAGATGCTCGACGCGCTCGACCTGTGCCTGAGCTGCAAGGGCTGCGCGCGGGACTGCCCCGTCGGGGTCGACATGGCCACCTACAAGACCGAGTTCCTCGCCCAGCACTACGCGGGCCGGGCGAAGGACCGGCCGCGGTCGCACTGGTCCATGGGCTGGCTGCCGGCGTGGCTGCGGCTCGCGGGCACCGTCCCGGGCGGTCCGCGGCTCGCGAACGCCCTCGCGAAGCGCCCGGCGCTCGCGAGCGTGGCGAAGAAGCTGGGCGGCATCGCGCCGCAGCGCGACATCCCGGCGCTGGCGCCCCGGCCGCTGCGGCGCCTGCTCGGCTCCACCGACCACTCCGCCCGGGCCGACGTCGAGAAGCGCATCCTGCTCTGGCCGGACACCTTCACCGAGGCGTTCGACCCCGACCTCGCCCTCGACGCCATCGCCGTGCTGGAGTCCCTGGGCTACCGCGTCGAGCTCCCGGAGAAGGCCGTGTGCTGCGGGCTGACGTGGATCACCACCGGCCAGCTCGGCGCGGCGCGGCGGGTCGTCGAGCGCAGCCTGGAGCGGATCCGGCCGTGGCTGGAGGACGGTGTGCCCGTCGTCGGGCTGGAGCCCTCGTGCACCGCGTCGCTGCGCTCCGACTCGCTCAAGGTGCTCGGCCGCGACCACGAGCTGGCGGGGATCGCGTCGCGCTCGATCCGGACGTTCGCCGAGGTGCTCGCCGAGCACACCGACGAGCTGGCGCGCCTCACCGGAGCGGGGGCGGGATGGCCCGGAGGAGAGAAGCGAGCTCTCGTCCAGATCCACTGCCACCAGTACGCCGAGCTGGGCACCGACGCCGACCGCGCGGTGCTCTCGGCGCTGGGCGTGGCCGCCGACGTGCTCGACGAGGGCTGCTGCGGCCTGGCCGGCAACTTCGGGTTCGAGGACGGGCACTACGAGGTCTCGACGGCGTGTGCGGAGCGCGGCCTCATGCCCGCGGTCCGGGCGGCG
>JAVXWR010000873.1:0-2535 GCA_032230725.1 Actinomycetota bacterium | reverse complement strand
GCGCCCGGGCGACGAGGCCGACGAGGGCGCCGCCGCGATGGCCCGCGCCGTGATGGTCGACCACCACCTCGACGACCTGCGGGCCGGTGGCGACGTCGGGGACTGGGTCGGGCTGCAGTACTACACGCGCACCCGCACGGACGCCTCCGACGGCGGACTCGACACCGCGCCTCCGCCGGAGGGTGCGGAGACCACGCTCATGGGCTGGGAGGTGCACCCGGCCGGCTTCGGCACGATGCTGCGCCGGATCGCCGAGGCCGGGCTGCCCGTCGTCGTGACCGAGAACGGCATCGCCACCGCCGACGACGACCAGCGGGTGCGCTACCTGGAGAGCCACCTCTCCGAGGTGGAGCGGGTGCTCGCCGAGGGCGTCGACGTCCGCGGCTACCTCTACTGGTCCTCGTTCGACAACTTCGAGTGGGCCCGCGGGTACGCCCCGACGTTCGGGCTCGTCGGGGTGGACCGGGCCGACGGGTTCCGCCGGACACCGCGCCACAGTGCGCACCTCTTCGGGGAGGTCGCTCGGACCGGGGACCTCACGCCGCTGCGTGCGGCGGCCGGGACGGTGCCGGACCCCTCCTGACCGGTGGTCGCCGCCAGGTCGGCGTTCCGTCCCGCGCCCACTACGGGTAGCTGGAGGCATGAGCAATGACCGACCACTGGCCCTCGTGACCGGCGCCTCCCACGGGATCGGCGCGGAACTGGCCCGGGTGTTCGCCGAGCACGGGTACGACCTGATCGTCACGGCGGAGGACGCCGCGATCGGCGAGGTCGCGGAGCGGACGCGCCGGCACGGGGGCTCGGCGCAGGCGGTGCAGACGGACCTCTCCGACCCGAAGGGGGTCGAGGAGCTCGACCACGCGATCGTCGCGACCGGTAGGCCGCTGGTCGCCGCGGCGCTCAACGCGGGCGTCGGCAGCGGCGGCTCGTTCGTCGGGTCGAACCTCGTCGACGAGCTGCGCCTGATCGACCTGAACGTCCGCTCGACGGTGCAGCTGGCGCACCGGGTGCTCGGCCCGATGGTGGCGCGGGGGCACGGGCGGGTCCTCGTCACGTCCTCGATCGCCTCGACCATGCCCGGCTCCTACCAGGCCGTCTACAACGCCTCGAAGTCGTTCGTGCAGTCGTTCACCGAGGCCGTCAACGACGAGCTGCGCGGCACCGGCGTCTCGCTGACCTCGCTGATGCCCGGGCCGACCGCCACCGACTTCTTCCGCCGGGCGGGCAGCCTCTCCGACAGCATCATGGGCCGGATCCCGAAGGACGACCCCGCGAAGGTGGCCCGCCAGGGCTACGACGCCCTCATGGCCGGCCGCACCGCCGTCGTCGGCGGGTCGCCGATGGTGCAGGCTCAGGCCGCTGTCGCGGGGGTCCTGCCCGACCAGGTCAAGGCCTTCGCGCACCGGCTGATCGCCCGGCCGCGCGGCTGAGCGGCGAGGAGAGGAGGTCGTCGTGGAGCCCGAGGTGGGACGGGACGTGCGGACCGACGCGGAGTCGGTGTGGGAGGTGCTGGCCGACGGCTGGGCCTATCCGCTGTGGGTGGTCGGCGCCACGCACATGCGCGACGTCGACGACGACTGGCCCGCGATCGGCTCCCAGCTGCACCACAGCGTCGGGGTCTGGCCCCTCCAGCTCGACGACCACACCGAGGTCGTCGACGTGGACCCCGGGCGGCGGCTCGTGCTCCGGGCCCGGGCCTGGGTCGCGGGCGGCGCCCACGTCCACCTGTCGATCGAGCCGCGCGGGGCGGGCGCCTGCCACGTGCGGTTGCGCGAGGTGGCCACGGAGGGGATCGGCCGGTTCGTCCCGGGCTGGGTGCAGGCCCCCGCGATCGCGCCCCGCAACGTCGAGACCCTCAGTCGGCTCGCCGACGTCGCCGAGCACCGACGCCGGTCGTGACCACGTCCCACCCACAGCAGTGGGCCATCGTCACCGAGGACGACCGTCCCGACGCGGCCGCGGTCGCGGCGCTGGCCGCGTTCCCCACCACTCAGCTCGCGGACTGCGGCGGCCCGGTCGCGATCGTCGGATCGGCGGGGTCGTCGTGCGCCCCGGTGACGTGGTGCGCGGCGACGCCAGCGGCGTCGTCGTCGTCGTCGTCGCGCGCGAGCACGTGGACGAGGTCGTGACGCTGGCCCGCGCCGTCGACGACGTCATCCGGGTGAAGCGCCGCGGGACGGGTGGCGAGCTGCCGTGACGTGCCGTCAGAAGTCGCGCGCGACCTCGCCGGGCATCCCCTGCGTCACCTTCCGCAGCTGCACACGGCGGGCGAGGCGGATCGCGGGGCGGATGCCGAGCTGCACGCTGCCGATGACGAACAGCGTCACCCCGAGGGTGAACAGCGACTCGAAGTAGAAGGCCACGCTGCCGATCGTGAAGAACAGCGCGATGCCGATCTCGTTCGCGATGCTGATCACCTCGAAGCGGTGCCGCAGCACGATCTCCCGATCGCCCAGTGTCAGCGTGACGTTGCCGCCGCCGCCCTCCTCGGGACCCTGGTCGGCGCTGTCATCGGTGGTGCGGACCTCGCTCATG
>JAVXWR010000816.1:0-3249 GCA_032230725.1 Actinomycetota bacterium | reverse complement strand
AGCACGTCCGGCGCCGGCTGCACGCGCTGTCGGACCAGGCCGGGGTCCGCCGATGCCGGGTGCACGATCTTCGTCACCTTGCGGCGACGCTCATGCTCACCGCTGGCGTACCCCTGCCGATCGTTTCGAAGGCTCTTCGGCACTCACAGGTCGCGATCACCTCCGACCTCTACGGTCACCTCACCCGAGAAGCAGCGACCGCAGCTGCCGACGGCCTCGGCGCCACCCTCGATGCGGCCGCCGCGGAGAGGGCGGCCGAGCGGAGTGCGCGCGACGACAGGCCGGATGCGACCACCGTGCGACCACATGATCGTTCCCCTAGCCGGTGACCGCCGACCGCGCTACGGTTTCCGCTGGTAAGAGCTGGTGCGCCGTCAGGGACTCGAACCCCGAACCCAGTGATTAAGAGTCACTTGCTCTGCCCATTGAGCTAACGGCGCGTGACCGGAAGGCTACCAACTCGCCTTGCCGGTCCGGCAACGGGGTACCGCTGCCGTCCGGGTGAGTGACGGGACTTGAACCCGCGACACCTGGGATCACAACCCAGTGCTCTGCCAACTGAGCTACACCCACCATCGCCACCCGGTCTCCCCGGCGGCTCGCCAAGCGTACAAGTACAGGGCGGGTCCACCGCTACGGGGTTGACCCCCGAGGTCATCCCGACCCCGGCGCTGGGGCCTGCCCCCCGGCGGAGCCCTGCTGTCCGGCCTCGATCGCCTCCGCGGCGCCCGCTCCGGCCGCATCCGCGGCGAGGACGTCCGAGGCCGCCGCGCGAGCCTCGTCGGTCGACGGCCCGGGGAGAGGGACGAAGGCGGTGCGGCGGTAGTACTCGAGCTCGCGGATCGACTCCCGCGCGTCGGCCAGCGCCCGGTGGGCCAGGCCCTTCTCGGGCTGCTCGTAGTAGATGCGCGGGTACCAGCGACGGCACAGCTCCTTGATGGAGCTGACGTCGATCATGCGGTAGTGCAGGTGCTCGTCCAGTTCGGGCATGTCGCGCGCGATGAAGCCGCGGTCGGTGGCGATGGAGTTCCCGCACAGGGGAGCGGTGCGGGCGTCGGGGACGTGGCGGCGGACGTAGTCCAGGACGAGCTTCTCCGCCTCGGCCATGGTCACCGTCGAGGCGCGGACCTCCTCGGTCAGGCCCGACTTGGCGTGCATCTCGACGACGACCTCGGGCATGTTCTCCAGCGCCTCGTCGAAGGCGTGGATGACGACGTCGACACCCTCACCGAGGGGCACGAGGTCGGCGTCGGTGACGAGCGCCGCGATCTCGATCAGCGCGTCGTTCGCCAGGTCCAGCCCCGTCATCTCGCAGTCGATCCACACCAGCCGTCCGTTCACGCCCCGACCCTAGCGAGATCGGCCCAACCCGGCGCGGCGCTAACGACGTGACGGTGGCGCCGTCCTGACGTCAGGTGGCAGCGATGGTCCGTCGCTGACAGCCCCTACGGATGTGAGAACGCCGCCAACTGCGCCGCCCGCACGTCGTCGGTCTGCGCCTGGACGAGGTGGAACATCGCCTCGCGCGACCACCGCTGCTCGTGCGACGACGCGTACATCGCCGAGCCGCCCCGCGCCGCCACGAGCCCGGCCGCGGCGCGCACCGTCAGCTCCGCGATCCGGCCCCGCAGCGACAGCCGCTCCCGGGTGAATCGATCCCGATCGGGGTTGAACCGCAGCTCGTAGGCCCGCTCCCGCAGCGGCCAGGCCGCCGCGGCCAGCGCCTGGGCCTCCTCGAGGGCCGCCGGGCGGTCGCGCTCGTGGCCCGTACGCACCGTCTCGTCGATCACCCGGCGCAGCAGGCCCAGGGTGGCCGGCTTGGTGTCGATGACGGTGTCCGCGTCGCGGCGCCGCCAGTCCTCGCGGTCGACGACGGCGGCCACCTCGTCTCCCCGGACCCGCATGTCGGAGAGCTCCAGCCCGACGGTGCGGGTGCCGCCCATGACGGCCAGCGCGTAGGGCGCGGAGGCCCGCAGGCCCGGCCGCTCGTGCGCCGGGAGCAGGGCGAACACGACCTGTCCGTCGTCGGAGACCCCAGCGATGAGCACCAGGTCCACCAGCCCCCACCCGGTGCACCACTCCGAGCGGCCCGTGAACCACCACCCCCCGGACCCGTCGGGCACCGCCCGCACCGCCGGCGTGCCGGGCCGGCGCAGGTGGGCGATGGCGATCCCGCCCAGCTCGTCGCCGTGCGCGAGCGCCTCGCGGTACTCGTTCGCCGCCGGGTACGACGAGCCCGCGGTCAGTGCCTGCGGACTGCGGTGCTGGGTGAGGACGAACCAGGTCGCGGCGTCGGCGCCCGCGAGGACCTCCTCGACCTCGCAGAGCGCCCGCTCGCCGTGGCCGAGCCCGCCGTCGGCGACCGGAGCCGCCACGCTGTAGAGCCCCTGCGCCGCGAGGCAGCGCAGCATCGAGCGCTGCACCCCGATTGCAGGCTCGTCGCTGTCGGCGGCGTTGAGGAGCAACATCTCGGTGACCTCGCGCGCGAGGTCGACGGGATCCGCGTCCGTCGTCAGGCCGGGGTGAGTGCCCATGGTGTCAGGGATCTCCGGGGGGAGCGGAAGAAACGGGGACGTCTGAACCTACTCCGAGGACGACCCGAGCTCGGACTTCACCACCTTGCCGGTCTGGTTGCGGGGCAGCTCGTCGAGGAACTCGACGTCGCGGGGCGAGGCGAAGCGGGCCAGGTGGTTCTTGACGTGGTCGCGCACCGCGTCGGCGTCGAGCGTCGCGCCGTCCTCGAGCACGAGGTAGGCGGCCAGGCGCTGGCCGTACTCCTCGTCGTCGACCCCGACGACCGCGGCCTCCTTCACGCCCTCCATGTCGGAGAGCAGGCCCTCGACCTCGCCGGCGTGGATGTTCTCCCCGCCCGAGACGATCATGTCGTCGGCGCGGCCGGAGATGAACAGCAGGCCGTTCTCGTCGTAGTGGCCGAGGTCGCCGGTGCCGAGCATGCCGTCGACGACGTCGGTCTCCCCGCGGCCGCCGGTGTAGCCGGTGAAGAGCATGTCGTTCCCGACGAAGATACGGCCGGTCTCGCCGGCGTCGAGCTCCTGGTCGTCGTCGCCGAGGATCTTCACGGTGGTGCCGACGGGCGGGCGGCCCGCGGTGCCCGGCTCGGTGCGCAGCTCCTCGGGCTTCGCGATCGAGGCCCACGAGACCTCGGTGGAGCCGTAGAGCATGTAGAGCTTGTCGCCGAAGGTCTCGAGGAAGTCGCTGACCTTGTGCGGGGGCATCGCCGAACCGGTG
>JAVXWR010000814.1:0-3303 GCA_032230725.1 Actinomycetota bacterium | reverse complement strand
CGGAGGAATGGGCGCCGCTGGGCCGAACGGAGCCGTTGCCGGTCACGGGGGGCGATCCTTACGGTTCGTCGGTCCTGGACTCCGACGCGCAATGAGGGAATCGCCTTGGTGGCACACGGGTGGGCGGCACCGCCCCTCGTCGACTCCACACCCGGGACGACCTCGGACGCACTGACCCGCTTCGTCGCGGGACTCGCGGCCCTGCCCGGCGCGGAGTACGTCCTCGCCGTCGACGCCGCGGGTGACCGGGTCCGCGGCGAGGCCGGCGGACCGCCCCGCGCCGACCTGGCTGTGCTCGACTGGGCCCGGCGGGTGGCCGCGGTGTCGCAGGAGCGCCGCCACGCGCTCGAGGACCTGGTGCTCACCACCGAGCGCGCGATCCACGTCGTGCGCCTCGTCCCCGACGACCCCGACGACCCCGACGACCCCGACGCGCCCGAAGTTCTTCTTCTACCTGGTCCTCAACCGCCAGCAGGCGAACCTCGCGATGGCCCGGCGTGACCTGCGCATGATCGCCCAGCGCTTCACGATGGACGACGCCGGCGCCGGCCCGGCCGCCGTCGACCAGGGCTACTACCAGCAGGCCGGTCGGCGCTGACCGCCTGACGTGGGAAGACACCGGCACGTCACCTGCGTCCGTTCCGACGGGCTCTCGACGGTGCTGGCGTCGCTGCTCGAGGACCGGCGGGTGGTCGCGGCGACCCTCGTCGACCTCGGGAGCGGCTTCCTCCTCGACGCCTGCAGCCGGGACCCCGACCTCGGGGATCTCGAGCTGCTCGGGGCCGGACACGCCGACCTCGCCCGGGCGGCCCCGGCCCTCACCGCGGAGCGGCCGGGGGCCGGGGTGAACCTGACCGTCGAGACCGACGACGGACGCGTGCACCTCCTGCGCGAGGTCCCCGACCCGCACGGCGACGCCCTGGTCCTGGCCGTGGTCCTCGTCGCGGGGAACGCGCGCTCGATCGCCCGGACCCGGCAGCGCATGGCCGCGGTCCCGGTCGAGGCGCTCACCGCGGGCCCGACCCTGCAACGCCGCCCCGTGGACGGGCGCTGGCAGGTCGAGCCCGCGGAGCCCGACGTGCCGGCGGTCCCGCCGGAGGGGCTGCCGGGGCTGGAGCCGGTGGTCCCGACGGCGTACGCGGGTCCTCGCGAGCCGGTCGACCCCGTCACGGGGGAGCCCGCGCCACCGCCGGCGATGGTGCCCGTCGTCGTCACCTCGACGACCGACCGGGCGCGCTGGGCGGGCACGACGGACCCCGTCGTGGGGCCCGAACGCGGGCCTACCACCTTCGCGGACGCGGCACGGGAGCCGGCCGCCGCGGACGACGACGCCGGGTGGGAGCTCCCCGGAGCCCGCGGCGCCCCGGCCGCCGCGGACGTGTGAGGCCCTCCGCGCCGCACTCCGGTGGGATCATGTCCGCCATGGACCCGCTCCTCGTCACCGTCGACGGCCACACCCCGCAGGTCGACCCCGCGGCCTGGATCGCGCCGGGCGCCGTCGTCGCGGGCCGCGTGACCCTCGGTGCGGAGGTCGGTGTCTGGTACGGCGCGGTCGTGCGGGCGGACAACGACGCCATCACGGTGGGGGCGGGCTCGAACATCCAGGACGGTTCGGTGCTGCACGCCGACCCCGGCTTCCCCTGCACGGTGGGGGAGAACGTGACCGTCGGGCACCGCGCGGTGGTCCACGGGTGCACCGTCGAGGACGGGTGCCTCGTCGGGATGGGCGCGGTGATCATGAACGGCGCCACGGTCGGGCGGGGTTCGGTGGTCGCCGCGGGCGCGGTGATCTCGCAGGGGGTGACGGTGCCGCCGGGCTCGCTCGTCGCGGGTGTGCCCGGGAAGGTGCGCCGGGAGACCAGCGACGACGAGCAGGGGTTCAACGAGATGAGCGCGGCCGCCTACCGCCACCTGCTCGGGCTGCACCGGGAAGCGACGTCAGGCTGAGCCGGTCGCGGCCTCGCCCATCGCATCGAGGATGAGCCGCTCGCCGTGCTCGGCGTGGCGCCGCGACAGGGCCTCGGCGGCCTCGCCGTCACGGTCCCGGACGGCCTCGAGGATCGCGGCGTGGTCCTCCCACACCCAGGCCGGCGCGCCGCCCTGCAGGAGCACCTCGCCCATCACCCGCTGCACGTTGCGCCACATCACCCCGGCGCTCTCGATCAGCAGCGGGTTGCCCGAGGCCTCGACGACGGTGCGGTGGAACTCGACGTCGCCGCGGATCATCTGCGCGAACGCACGCTCGGCGAGGGCCTGGTTCCCGGCGGCGACGACCTCGTCGGCGTGCCGCAACCACGCGTCGGTGCGCCGGGTTGCCGCCAGCCGCGCCGCCTGGCCGTCGAGCACCGCCCGCAGCTCGTAGAGGTGGCTGACGAAGGCGGGCTCCAGGGGTGCCACCTCGAGGCCGCGCCGACCGAACTCGCGGACGAGTCCCTGGTTGCGCAACAGGAGCAGCGCCTGCTGGATCGGCTGGCGGGACACGTTGAACCGGTCGGCGAGCTGCTCCTGGCGCAGTGGCGTACCAGGAGTGAGCCTGCCCGTACAGATGTCGTCGACGATCGCCTCGAAGACCTGCTCGGTGCGCGACGGCATCTGCGGTAGCGCGCTCATCCCGCCCCCGGGATCTCGTCCCTCACGGCGCCCCGGAACGTGCCGATACGACCGGGGCCGGACGGCCTCACGGTAGCGCGGACCGTGATCGCTGTCCGTTTCTCGGGTCGATCAGCCAGAGGTCTTGCTTCTGAATTCAGAATACGGGACCGTCGAGTGACCACGGTCACCGGCGAGCAGGTGCCGGCGACCAGTCGACGGGGAGGCTCCCATGGCGGAGGACGGTCCGGTACAGGTCGCCGAGGTCGTGGCGCGGTTCCTCGTCGGGCACGGGGTCGACCGGGTGTTCGGCCTGCAGGGCGGGCACATCCAGCCCATCTGGGACCGGCTGGCCCGGCACGGGGTGCGCATCGTCGACGTCCGCGACGAGGGCTCCGCGGTACACATGGCCCACGCCCACACCGAGCTGACCGGACAGACCGCGGTCGCGATGGTGACGGCGGGTCCGGGCGTCACGAACACCGTCACCGCGGTCGCGAACGCGTCGGTCTCCCGTATCCCGCTGCTGCTCATCGGCGGCTGCCCGCCGATCCCGCAGTCGAACATGGGTCCGCTGCAGGACATCCCGCACACCGCGATCCTGTCCCCGGTCACCCGGCTCGCGCGCACGCTGCGCTCCGCCGACCAGGTGCTGCGCGAGTTCGACGAGGCGTGGGCGCGGGCGTCGGGGGACCGCGGCGAGCCGGGCCCGGT
>JAVXWR010000806.1:0-3246 GCA_032230725.1 Actinomycetota bacterium | reverse complement strand
TCAACGAGCTGCCCGACCTCGCCGAGCGCATCCAGGTCGCGCTGCTCAACGTCATGGAGGAGCGGGACATCCAGGTCCGCGGCTACACGCTGCGCCTGCCGCTGGACATCCTGCTCGTGGCCAGCGCGAACCCCGAGGACTACACCAACCGCGGGCGCATCATCACCCCGCTCAAGGACCGTTTCGGCGCGGAGGTGCGCACGCACTACCCGCTCGAGGTCGCCGGGGAGATCGCGCTGATCCGCCAGGAGGCCCGCAACGTCGCCGAGGTGCCCGACCACCTCCTCGAGGTCATCGCCCGGTTCACCCGCAACCTGCGGGGCGCCTCCGCCATCGACCAGCGCTCCGGGGTCTCGGCGCGGTTCTCGGTCGCCGCGTCCGAGACGGTGGCCGCCGCGGCCCTGCGCCGCGCCGCCGTCACCGGGGAGGACGCCGCCGTCGCGCGGCCCGTCGACCTCGAGGCGGTGCCGCCGGTACTGCGCGGCAAGCTCGAGTTCGAGTCCGGCGAGGAGGGCCGCGAGGAGGAGCTGCTCACGCACCTGCTCCGCCGTGCGGTCGCCGAGACCGCCCGCAAGCGGCTCGCCGGGGTGGACCTCGGCCCGCTCGCGGATGCCGTCGCCGAGGGCCGCAAGGTGGTGACGGGGGAGCGGGTCCCGGCCCGCGACGTCGTCGCGACCCTGCCCGCGGTGGCCGTGGTGCGCACCGTCGCCGAGCGCCTCGGCGCGGGCGACACCGAGGCGCCCGGCCCGCTGGCCTCGGCGGTCGAGCTGGCGCTCGAGCACCTCTACCTCACGCGCAAGCTCGCCAAGGACAGGGACGACACCGGCGAGGATTCCGAAGGGCGGGTGACTTATGGCGGTTGACGGGGTGGGTGGGGACGAAGTTCGCGCGGACGACTCCGGCGACGACGGAGCGGCGCGTTCCGGCCCGGTCGGCCCCCGTTCCGGGCGCTACACCTACGGCCGGTTCTACGACGGCCCGGACCCGCTCGCGCCGCCGTTCGACCTGCGCGAGGCGATGGACCAGCTCGGCCGCGACGTCATGGAGGGCACCAGCCCGCGGTCGGCGATGCGGGAGCTGATGCGCCGCGGGCTCCGCGATCAGCAGGGTCTCGACGACCTGCAGCGGCGCCTGCACGAGCAGCGGCGCCGGCTCCAGCGCGAGAACCGGATCGACGGCACGCTGCAGGAGATCCGGGAACTGTTGGAGCGGGCGCTCGAGGCCGAGCGGAACTCGCTGCAGGCCGAGGACTCCGACGACGCCCGCTTCCGCGAGATGTCCCTCGACGCGCTGCCGGACTCCCCGGCCGGCGCGGTGGCCGAGCTGGAGAACTACGACTGGCGCAACGCCGAGGCGCGCGAGGCCTACCAGCAGATCCAGGACCTCCTCGGCCGGGAGGCGCTCGACCAGCGCTTCCAGGGCATGAAGGAGGCGATGCAGAACGCGACGCCCGAGGACGTCGAGGGGGTGCGGGAGATGCTCTCGGACCTCAACGAGCTCCTCGACGCCCACGGCCGCGGCGAGGACACCGCCGAGCAGTTCGACGAGTTCATGGAGAAGCACGGGCAGTACTTCCCGGAGAACCCGAGCAACGTCGAGGAGCTCGTCGACATCCTTGCCCAGCGCTCGGCGGCCGCCCAGCGGATGATGAACTCGCTGTCGGCCGAGCAGCGCGCGGAGCTCGAAGGCCTCATGCAGTCGGCGTTCGGCGACCCGCGCCTCGCCGAGCAGCTCTCCCGGCTGGACTCCCAGCTGCAGGCCATGCGGCCCGGCGAGGACTGGGACGGGCAGGGCCGGTTCCGGGGCGACAACCCGATGGGCATGGGGGAGGCGACCCGGGCCATGGAGCAGCTCGCCCAGCTGGACTCGCTGTCCGAGCAGCTCTCGCAGTCCTACCCGGGCGCGCGCACGGAGGACATCGACCTCGAAGCGCTGGAGGCCTCCCTCGGTCGCCAGGCCCGCGTGGACGCCCAGCGCCTCGCGGAGCTCGAGCGCGAGCTGGAGGACCAGGGCGTGTTCGAGCGCGCCCCCGACGGGTCGCTGATGCTCTCCCCGAAGGCGCTGCGCCAGCTCGGCCAGTCCGCGCTGCGCGACGTCGTCGGGTCGCTCTCGACCCGCCGGGGCGAGCGGGAGACCCAGCGCTCCGGGGCGGCGGGCGAGGCCAGCGGCGCGACACGTCCGTGGTCTTTCGGCGACACCGAGCGCTGGGACGTGTCCCGCACGCTGCTCAACGCCGAGATGCGGCACGCCTCCGGGGACCGGAGGGCACTCGACGTCACCGACGTGGAGATCGTCGAGACCGAGCAGCGCACCCGCGCCGCGGTGGCCCTGTGCGTGGACACCTCGTGGTCGATGGTCGCCGACGGCCGGTGGGTGCCGATGAAGCGCACCGCGCTCGCGCTGCACCACCTGGTCTCGACGCGGTTCCGCGGCGACGCGCTGCAGATCATCACCTTCGGGCGCCACGCGAAGACGGTGGACCTCGGCGAGCTGACCGGGCTGGAGGGCGCGTGGGAGCAGGGGACGAACCTGCACCACGCCCTGATCCTCGCCGGCCGTCACCTGCGGAAGAACTCCGACGCGGCGCCCGTCGTCCTCGTCGTCACCGACGGCGAGCCGACGGCGCACCTCGAGCAGGACGGTCACGCCGTCTTCGACTACCCGCCGAGCCCGGAGACGCTGCGGGCGACGCTGAACGAGGTCGACGCGATCGCCCGGCTCCACGCGGCGCTGACCGTGTTCATGCTCGGCGAGGATCCCCGTCTCGAGGAGTTCGTCGACGTGGTCGCGCGACGCAGCGGCGGCCGGGTCGTGGCGCCGGACCTCGACGGACTGGGCGCCGCGGTGGTGAGCGACTACCTCTCCAGCCGTCGCCGCTGACCACGGACTCGCTGAGACAATCGATCATTCCGTGACTCAGCGTCACGATGTGAGGCAGTTGACGCCCTCGGACGAGTGATCCACCCGAATGGTGCTAGCCGTGAGTTACTGTGGTCGCAGGCGGAGTCGAACCCCCCGCGACTCCCGCCGCCCCGGCCGGGTCCTTCCGCTACGGCGGGGCCGTCGTGCTCGCCCGCGACGACCCCGTGGCAGGACCCGGCCGGGTCCTACCCCGGCGTTCGCGCCGGGCCCCGGACCGGTTCGGTACGCCACGGTTCGGCTCCGTCGGGGGCGTGCGGGGGCTTAGGCTCGGGGCATGCGTTCGTGGTCTCCGGTCGAGGTCCCCCAGGTGCCCGGCACCCCACC
>JAVXWR010000864.1:0-7395 GCA_032230725.1 Actinomycetota bacterium | reverse complement strand
CTTACCTCCGTCGTCGGGGGCGATGAAGCCGAACCCCTTCTCGGCGTTGAACCACTTGACGGTTCCTTCAGACATCCATCCTCTTTCGGGTCGGACGAGCCGCGGGCAACCTGCCCACGGACGTTGCCCGACACCGGAGCACCGAGGTCACTATCCCTCTGGGTGCGAGCCGGGCCGTTGTCACATGATCCACGGGGCTCAAGCACGCGAGGAAGACGAGACTGCAACGTCCGAAACGCTAGCACGGACGCCTCGGCCCCCCTCGGGCCGCTCACGTTCGGGCGCGTCGGGCCGTCGTCGTCCGTCCGCTCGATACCCGTTCGTGCGTACTGTGGCGGGATGAGTGCTGACGAGCCTGCGGCCTCCCACCGGAACGACCGGGCGTCGGCGCTGCGGGCCGCGATCGAGGCCGCGTGCCGCACTCTGGACCCACCGCCGTCCTTCTCCTCCGACGGCGGCGTGACGGTCCACGACCAGTGGGGGCGCTCGGCCCGGGTCCAACCGCTCGGCCAGCGCACCCGGATCAGCGTGACCGCGGACGACGGGCACGAGGCCGAGGGCGAGGTGGACACCGACTCCCTGGTCGCCGCGATCGGTCGGCACCGGTCCGCCTACGGCGCGATCGAGGCGGCGCTGGACCACGAGAACGCGCTGGGGAGCCCGGTCGAGTAGCCGACGCTCAGTCCTGGTGCGCGGCGATGTTGAGGACGTTGCCGTCGGGCGCCCGGACGAAGAAGCGGCGCACGCCCCAGGGCTCCGTGGTCAGCGGGTGCACGATCTCGTAGCCGCGCTCCCGGGCCTCCTCCAGCGCCGCCTCGACGTCGTCGACCCGCACCGAGGCGACCGGGTCCTCCGGAGCGGTCGCGTCGTGGGTGAGGAGCTGGACGCTCGCCCCGGTGTCCGGTGAGGAGAAGCGGGTCACCCAGTCCATCCCGATGCTCTCGACCTCCAGCCCCAGGTACTCCGCGTAGAAGTCCCGGGCCGCGGCGATGTCGGGCACGCGGAGGTTGGTGTAGATGCTGGTGACGCGCATGCGGTCCTCCCGTGAGTTCGGCGGTCGATGCCCCGATGGGGAGGGGCATCCTCCCCGACCCTGCTGGAGTCGGCCGAGGGGCGGCATCACTCCGGTCGACCCCCGGCGAGACGTCCGTGACCGCGCCTCGCGGCGTCGAGGACGGCGCGCAGGACCAGCCCGAGGAGCAGCAGGTCGGCGACCATCTACAGCGTCACCCACCCGCGCGGCCGGCGAGACCGCGGAGAGATGTCACCGCAGCCGACGGTGGCGAACACGGTGACAGTGAAGTACGGGGCGTCGGTGTGCGTCATCGCCAGCTCGAGCAGCTGCGGTCGCGCTCGGCGAGACCTCCGGCGCCTGCGCCACCAGTCGGGCGAGTTCGGAGCGGGCGGCGAGCACGTCGGGTTCCGGGTCGCTGCTGTGCTTCGGCGAACTCGTCGATGGGTTGTTCTGGGCGGCGGGCTCGTAGGCGGGCCAAGGCCTCATGGCGGGCGATGGCGTAGAGCCAGGGGCGGAGCTCGTCGCGTTCCCGTAGCTGGGCCAGTCGGGTCGCCGCGGTCGTGCAGGTGTCCTGAACGCAGTCTGCGGCGGCGTCGCGGTCCCGCAGCATCGCGACGCAGAGGTCGTGCAAGCGATCGTCGATCGCGGCGAAGCCGGCCGGGTTCGACAGCGCCGCAGCCACCAGATAGGGGTCGGGCACTGCGGTCGGGTGCGTCGGCGGGCTCGCAATCGGGAATGGTCACTGGTCCCCCACCGGCTGCCAAGGCCGGATACGACGAGACCGGCGGTGCACCAGCCGACGCTGAGCCGGGGCCTGCCCTCGGGTGTTGTGTGGGTTGATACTGCTGCTATGGGGCGTGGTCTGCTCGCTGAGGTCGTCGTCGGCCGCGCGGACGAGCTGCGCGTGCTCAGGGCGGGTCTCGAGCGCGCGGCGGCGGGCAAGGGCTCGGCGATCGTTCTTGTCGGCGAGGCGGGGGTCGGGAAGTCGCGGCTCCTGCGCGAGGTCCAGGACTGGTGCGGCGAGCTGGGCACGGTCGCCATGGTGGGACGAGCCGTCGACACGGCCACCGCTGTGCCGTTCCGGGCGCTGACCGAGGCGCTGCTGGGTGCGTACCGGACCGGGCCGGTCGCCGACGATCCCGACGTGGCCCCGTTCCGGATCGCGCTGTCCCGGCTGGTCCCTGATCTTGTCAAGGGCGGGCCCGGCGGTTCGGCGGCACCGCTGCTGCACGTGGCTGAGGGCTTCTTGCGGGTGGCGCGCAGTCGCGCCCGCACGGGGCGTGCTTGCGCCGTGCTGCTCGATGATCTGCAGTGGGCGGACGCGGAGACCCTCGCCGTCGTCGAGTACCTGGCCGACAACATCCGGGACGAGCCGATTCTGGTCGTGGTCGCCGTCCGTCCACCGGCCGGGGACGCGGACACAGCGGGTCCGCCGGTGCTGACAAGTCTGGTCGAGCGTCGTGCCGCAACGCTCGTGCCGTTGCCCCGGTTCGGCGTCGGGGACGTTGTCGAGATGACCCGTGAATGCCTGGGCGACCCGGCCGTTCCCGCCGAGGTGTTGCGGCTCGTCGTCGACCGCGCCGACGGATTGCCCTTCTTCGTCGAGGAGCTGCTCGCAGGTCTGCAGACCGACGACGCCCTGGTCCGCGAAGACGGACGCTGGGTGGCTCGTCGTCCGCAGCGGGGACGGCCTCCCGCGACGTTCCAGGAGTCGGTTCGTCGTCGGGTGGCGTCCCTGGAGCCGACGGCCCAACAGCTGCTGAGCGACGCCGCCATGCTCGGGCGGTGGATCGAGCCGGCCTTGTTGTCGACAGTGTCACGGGCATCTCCGGTCGGGGTGGACGCCGCGTTACGCCGCGGGTGCGATCTCGGACTGCTCCAGGTTCACGAGCTCGGCATCCGGTTTCGGCACGCCCTCATCCGCGAGGCCGTGCTCGCGGACCTGACACCGGCCGAGCGGGCCTCACGATCACGACGCGTGCTCACCGCCGTGCGGGCGGCACATCCGAAGCTCCCGGAAGAACTCGTCGAAGTGGCGGCAGACCTCGCCGAGGCCGCAGGGGAACACGATGCCGCCGCGGAACTGCTGCTCGAGGTCGGCCGACGCGCGCTGGAGCACGGCGCCCTGACCAGTGCCGAAAGCGCGCAGCGCCGGGCCCTCGCGCTGGCGAAGAGCGGTCCGACCCGACGGGAGATCACTGCTGCGCTGATCGAGACCCTCGGGCTCTCCGGTGGTGTCGAGGACGCGTTCCCGCTCGGCGAGGTCCTGCTGGCCGCGATGGAGGACGACGTGGCGACCGCCGATCCGGACGGTTCGCGTCGGCTCGGTGTTCACCTCTCGCTGGCCAGAGCCGCGGCGGCGGCCACCGATTGGGCGCTGGCCACGGCCCATCTCGACCGTGCACGCGGCCTGAGCGTCGGGACCGAGACGACGGCGGCGGCGGCGAAGACGACGATCGACGCCCTCAACGCCGTGGTGGCGCTGGGCGAGTACCGCGTGCGGGACGCCGCGCTGCTCGCCGAGTCAGCGGTCACGGAGGCCGAGCGAGCGGGTGATCCGGATCTGCTGTGCGAGGCGCTGCTCGTGCATGGTCGCTGCATACGGATGCGTGACCTCGCCGGAGCGAGCGCGGCGTTCGCACGTACTCGTGACGTCGCCCGAGGCGCCTCGCTGGCCCACCGGGAGGCGAGGGCCCTGACCGAGCTCGGCTTCGTCGAGAGCTATCGCACCGGCGACGCCGCGGTGCTTCGCGCAGCATGCGCGCTGGCGGAGGCCTGTGGTGCACCGGAGACCGAGGCCGTGGCGCGGCTGGCCCTGTCGGCGTCGGCCCAGCTCCAGGCTGACGTCGCGCTCTCGCTCGAGCATGCGGACGCCGGGCTCGCACTGGCACGTCGGTATCGGTTGGGCCAGCTCGTGCCCGCAATTCTGATCATGAAGGCAGCCGCGCTGGCCCTACGGGGGGACACCGCCCGCATGGAGGCAATGCTCGCCGAAGCCGAACCGATCGTCGACGACGAGGCGACCGAGGTCATCGCCACGGCGGCCCAGGCGCGCGCCGTGTGCGCACTGGCGACCGACGACCTGAGGGGCGCCACGGCTCACCTCGCTGCGGCCGCCGAACGTGCGCGTACCTCGTCGCCGACGGTCCTCCTGCCCATGCTCGTGATGTACCCACTGGTCGCCGCGGTCCAGGGCGAGGACCCGCGGCCCCTGGTCGACGCCGTCGTCCGCCACGGGCACGACTGCACGGTGCCGATGGTCGCCGGGCTGCTGGCCGCAGCCGACGCCGTGCGGGCCGGCCGCCATGGCGACCCCGCTGCGACGACGACCCTCGTCGCAGCGTTGGACGACCTGGCCTCAACTCCGCTCCTCCAGGCGATGGTCGCCCGGCTGGCCGCCATCGCAGCCGTCGCCGACGGATGGGGTACGCCGGAATCGTGGCTGACCCGGGCCCTGGCCACGTTCGTCGCCCACGACCTGCAGGCCTGGGCGACCGGGTGCCGGGCCGGCCTGCGCCGGGTCATCCCGAGTACGGGCGTACTGACCGACCGCGAGGAGAAGGTCCTGAGTCTGGTCATGGAAGGCTTGCCGAACCGCAGCATCGCCGAGCGCCTGTTCCTGTCCCCGCGCACCGTCGAGAAACACGTCGAGCGGCTGCTCGCCAAGACCGGAAATGCGAACCGGGCCCAGCTCGCCACCTACGCGATGCGACGAGGGCCGCGTACGTAGTCCTGATACGTAGGACGACCGCTGTGGGCCGGTCACGTCCGCGCGACGCTCTCCTTGTTGATTTCGCACCACCGAGGAGGCTCCCGTGACCGATGCCCCGGTCGCTGTCGACGACGACACCTGGCTGATCACCCACCTTGCAGAGGCCCCACCGTGGGGGCACATCTTCCTCAACTCGGCGGTGATCCGCGCCGCCGAGCCCGTGCTGGTCGACACCGGCACCGCGATCAACCGCACGGCATGGCTGGCGCAGGTCGGCGCCGTCGTCGACCCGGCCGACATTCGCTGGATCTTCCTGTCGCACGACGACCCCGACCACGTCGGAAACCTCGGCCTGATGCTCGAACTCTGCCCCCGCGCCACGATTCTGACCACCTGGTTCGCGGTCGGACGGATGGCCCTCGAGCAGGGCATCACGCTTCCGATGGATCGCGTGCGGTTCGTCAACGACGGCGACGCGATCGACGTCGGAGACCGGACACTGCGCGCCGTGCGGCCCCCGGTCTTCGACAATCCGACCACGCGCGGGCTGTTCGACCCCCGGACCGGGTTCTACTGGGCCGGTGACTGTTTCGGCGCCCCCGTCACCGACTTCGTCGTCGAGGCGGAGGACGTTCCCGGCGGTGACTGGCGGGAAGGGTTCCTCGACATGCAACGCATGCTCAGTCCCTGGCACACCCTGCTCGATCATCACCGCTACAGCGCAGCCGTCGACCAGGTGCAAGGACTACCGATCAAGACAGCCGTCGGCGCTCACGGCCCAGTGGTGCGCGCTGCGCGGCTCGACGATGCCTACCGGCTGCTGCGCACGCTGCCGCACGCCGGCCCGCTGACGCACTACGCCCAGACCGACCTGGAGGGATGGATGGCCGCCGCAGCCATCGGCGGCCCCTGATCTCGCGAGCAGTACAGACCCAGGCCCGATCATCGAGAGGAAAGACCATGGAGAACACCCTGCAGGCCTCCGCGCCAGGCACAACCACGGAGCCACCTGCGCTCGCCGCCCTGCACCACATCGGCATCACGGTCACCGACCAGAAACGCAGCGTCGAGTGGTACGGCGAGATGCTCGGCATGGTGCAGTGGGGCGAAGAGCGATACCCGGGGGGTTCCACCGCTCTGCTCATGCGTCCTGGCACCCATGTGCACCTCGGCCTCGACTCCCATGAGGCCAACGGGGGTGAATCGTTCGCCCCCCACCGCACCGGGCTCGACCACCTGGCCTTCATGATCATCACGCGGGGCGAGCTCGAGGCGTGGCACAGCTACCTCACCGGACGCGGCGTCGAGTGCAGCGATGTTCGTGACGTCGTCATCGAGTCGGTGTCGGCGTCGATGTTCACCTTCACCGATCCCGACGGTGTCGCCCTCGAGATGATGTACATGGATGCGACGGAGTGACGGGACCGCGGATCAGAGCCGCTCAATTCTCGGCATGTCGAGGAACTGGACCGCAGGTCGGCCACGCCATGCCACGCACCGGACTCGGGTCGGCCGCTCTGATCGTCCTCACGCTGGTCAACCTTGCCGATCTGATCAGCATCGGATTCGTCGGGACACCCGGAAACCCGCCGGTAGTGATCGTTCCCCGCTTCGTCCTGGCCGTCGTCGGGACGATCGCCACGGTGCCCGCCTGGCGTGGCCGGCGGACGTGGGTCCTGGTGACGTCTCGGCTCGCGCGTCGTCAACCGTCATCGCGCGCTCCTACTACATCGCCGAAGATCAGCCGGACTGGGTCCGGACCGGTCTGACGATCGGCATCCTTCTCAGCCTGCTGGGTCTGGGGCTCATGGCCGGATGGTGGCTCCAGGTCATGTCCCGTTCCGTGCCGTAGGAGAGTCGATCGGAAGGCGACCCTCGTGATCAGCGACTACTGCCTCGACACTCGTGGCCCAAGTCCAGCTCGCCCGGACCCGACCTGGTGCGCACCGTGGCTGGCGCTTGCGATGAGCGAAAGTCCGTCTTCGTGGCCCGTTCGAGACCCGCCGGACCATTTAGGACAACCGTCTCAACGAGATCGTGCGCAAACTGACCTGCTGGGCGGCGATTATCGCCGTCCCGACCGCGGTCACCGGCTTCTACGGCCAGAACGTCCCCTACCCCGGCTTCCAGCAGTCCTGGGGATTCCTCACCAGCCTCGTCCTCATGCTCGTGATCGCCGGCGGGCTCTACCTCGGATTCAAACGCAAGAACTGGGTCTGACGGACATCACCGAGGCTGCGGGACGGACGGACCGCACGAGAGGAGGAACCGATGGCGGACGGAAGTCTGATAGGCCGGCTCCGTGGGGTCGCCCGTGACCGGATCGGCCCGACCGAACAGTCGCTCATCGTCGCCTGGGGCGGTTTCGGCGCGACGTTCGGCATCACCCGGGCGATCACCCACTGGATCCGCGCGGGCCACGGCCCGGCCGGCGGCGGGATGGGCGCCCGCCACCTGCACCACTGCCGCTGTCGCCCGCACGGAGTCAGCTCGGGGGTTCCGACCGGGATGTCGTTCTCCGCTGCGCGCGGGCTCACGTGATGGACTGACGAGGTGGCCGCCGTGACGCCTGAGGACCTCGAGGTGCTCCGGGTCCCCCTGCGGGCGTATTGCTACCGCATGCTCGGTTCGGCGGCGGACACCGAGGACGCCGTGCAGGAGGCGATCG
>JAVXWR010000722.1:0-2726 GCA_032230725.1 Actinomycetota bacterium | reverse complement strand
GCCCGGCGCCACCGCTGAGCCGGGGTCGTCCGCTCGGACGGCGTGCCGCCGGACCCGCTCCTAGGGTGACCTGATCACGCTGTGGTGACGAGGGGCGGGCGATGGTCGAGACGGTGCGGGGTCCGGTGGAGGCGGCGGAGCTCGGGACGACGCTCATGCACGAGCACGTCTTCGTGCTCACCCCCGACCTCCTCGCCAACTACGGTCACGAGTACTGGGACGAGGAGCTCCGCGTCGCCGACGCGGTCGACAAGCTGACCCGGCTGCGCGCGCTCGGCGTCCGCACCATCGTCGACCCGACCGTCGTCGGGCTCGGCCGGTACATCCCCCGCGTCGTCCGCGTGAACGCCGAGGTCGACATCAACATCGTCGCCGCCACCGGTCTCTACACCTTCGACGAGCTGCCGCGTCAGCTGCAGTCGCGCGGCCCGGGCTCGCTGCTCGGCGGCGAGGAACCGATGACCGGGATGTTCGTCCGCGACATCCGCGAGGGCATCGCCGGGACCGGGGTGAAGGCGGCCTTCCTCAAGGGCGTCGTCGAGGAGAAGGGGCTGACGGCCGACCAGGAGCGCATCCACCGCGCGATCGCCGCGACCCACCGCGAGACCGGGGTCCCGATCACCGTGCATACCAACAGCGAGCTCGAGACCGGACGGCTCGCGCTCGACCTGTACGAGGCCGAGGGTGTCGACCTCACCCGGGTCGTCGTCGGGCACGCCGGCGACTCGAACGACCTCGACTACCTGCGCTCGCTGGCCGACCGCGGCGCCACCCTCGGCTGCGACCGCTTCGGGCTCGACCGCTACAACACCACCGAGCGCCGGGTGGCCACCGTCGCCGCGCTGTGCGCCGAGGGCTACGCCGACCGCATCGCGCTGTCCCACGACGCGTCCTGCTACATCGACTTCTACGCCGGCGAGGCGGCCCAGCAGGCGCTCCGGGCCGCCGCGCCGAACTGGCACTACGAGCACATCAGCCGCGACGTCCTCCCCGCCCTGCGCGAGGCCGGGGTCACCGACGACCAGATCACGACGATGATGGTCGACAACCCGCGCCGCTACTTCGGCGGCTGAGACCCCGGCCCGGCCGCGTCAACGCCGCGTCATCCCGAAGAACCCGGCGATCGCGGTGGCGGCGTCGGGTCCCGTCGGGTCGGCGTAGGAGGCGCCCGCCCGCCCACCGGACCAGTCGTGCCCCATCCCGTGCACCGTCCAGGACTCGGCCAGCACGCGACCGCCGGGCTCGCTCCAGCGCTCCCGGGTCCAGGAGCGCCCCCCCTGCGCACCGCCGGTCTCCCGCTCCCGCTGCGCCCCGGGGACCCGTCCCACCGCGGAGCGGACGACGGCGTCGGCGTTCCCCGGCGCGACGGTGCGGTCGGCGTCACCGTGCACCACGATCAGCGGGACCGGGCCCGCGTCGGCGACCGCCGCGGGTGGGGACGACATCGCGGCGAACGCCGAGCCGACGTCGCGGGCCGCCCGGTAGGGCAGGCCGGAGTGGACGCCGGCGCCGCAGAACAGGTCGGGGTGGGTCGCCGCGAGGACGGCCGCCATCGCCGCGCCGGCCGAGAAGCCGGCGACGCCGATACGCCCGGGGTCGACGTCGTGCGCCCCGGCCACCTCGCGGGTCACGGCGGCGATGGCGGCCGGCTCGCCGCGGTCGCGCTCCTGGTCCCCGGGGCGGAACCAGTTCCAGTAGCCCATGGCGTTCGCCGAGCGGGACTGCTCGGGATACACGACGACGATGCCCTCGCGCTCGGCGACCTCGTCCATCCCGGTCGAGGCGGCGAACGCGTCGGCGTCCTGGGTGCCGCCGTGGAGCATGACCAGCAGCGGCGCGGGACGCTGGGGCGCCGTCGGGACGTACACGCGGTAGGCCAGGGAGCCGACCGCGCCGCGGGTGACGCTGCCGGGGGAGCGGGCCGCGCCGGAGGTCGGCGCCTGCACACCGCCGAGGCCACCGAGGCCACTGAGGCCGCCGGGGAAGCCGCCCATGCCGGGGAGACCACCCGCGCCGGGCATCCGCGCGGGGAGTCCGGAACCCCCGAGCCCCGGCAGGGCGCTACCTGGCAGGCCGGCCCCGCCGAGCGCGCGCTGGAGGGAGGCCGTGGCGGCGGTGAGCTGCCCGGAGCGCATGAGCCGGGTGGCCTCGTCGAAGCGCGGGGAGGTGGTGGCATCGGGACGCGAGAGGGCGTCGACGAGCCGGGTGAGACGGGACATGGGTGCTCCTGACGATCGTCAGACGATGCGCGGCCCGAGGGCCGCCTTGACCGCACGGCTCGCGCGGAACGCCCCGAGCACCTCGACCGAGGCGATGGTCGCCAGGGCCAGCTCGGGATCGATGTCCTCGGCCACCGTCGCGAGCCCGAGGACCCGGATGTGGACCTGCTCCCCCGCGGCCCGCAGGGCCTCGAGGTCGGCGCGCGAGAAGTGCTGGGTCCCGAGGACCAGGGTGCGGCGGGCGACCGTGTGCTCGATCGTCGACTCGCTACGGGCCAGCTGGGTGCGGACGGCGGTGCGGATGAAGTCGGTGCGGTTGCTGAAGAAGCCCTCCTGCACGAGCAGATCGATCCGGCCCAGGTCCACCGGACCCAGGTTCACGGTGATCTTCTCGGTGCGATCCGGCTCCCCGACCACATCGACCTCCTTCCGCAGACCATCCATGTGGATGGTGCACGGCAGGGTTCGGCCGCGCAAGTCCGGTCCGCCCGCTCAGCTGGGTCGCGC
>JAVXWR010000704.1:0-3625 GCA_032230725.1 Actinomycetota bacterium | reverse complement strand
GGAGCACGACCAGCTTCTTCACGTCTCCCACGCTAGCAGCCCGACCACGCCCTCGAGCGCGGCCGCGAACCCGGCCGCGAACCCGGCCGGGTCCTCCAGGTAGCCGAGGTGGCCGCCGGGCACCTCGACCGGCGTGAGGCCCAGCTCCCGGGCGAGGACGAGGTTCGGGCGGCTCGCGAGCTGCCCCTCCGCCCGGGACACGCTGCCCACCGCGAGGACCACGCGCGCGGCGTGCTCGCGCAGCACAGCGAGGTCGGGCTCGTACACCGGGTAGGGCCGTACTCGTGCTCGAACCAGAATGCGTTGTTCGCCGGCCAGCGCTCCTGCATGGCGTGGAACTCGGGCGGGATCGCCGCCGGCTCCTCGCCCGGCGGCGGGCGACGGATGCCCACCCCCGTGACCTCGCCGAACTCGGCCATCGCCGCCTGCGCACCCTCCCGGTGGTACGTCGCGAAGATGGCGTCGAACCGTGCGGCGATCGCGTCGCGGTCCTCGAGCAGGTTGATCAACGGAGGCTCGTGAGCGACCGCGGCACGCACGAGATCCGGCCGGCGCACCAGGAGCTCGAGGACGACGATCGCCCCCGAGCTGCTGCCGAGCACCACCGCCGGCGCGCCGTGGCGCTCGATCAGCGTCGCCAGGTCCTCGACGTCGGGCCCCAGCTTGTCGGGCCCCGCCTCGCCGACGACCGGGCTGCGCACGAAGCCCCGCCGCACGTAGGTGAGCACGGTCCAGCGGGGCGCCAGGATCTCCGCGAGCGGGCCGAACACCGTCGGATCGCCGTTGCCGCCCACGACGCACACCAGCAACGGACCCGAGCCGCGGACCTCGGTGTGCAGGCGCGCCCCGGGTACATCGACGTCCTCGACGCTCGTCACGGGGTCGACGGTAGAGCGAGAGGCGATCGACGACGGGGCTTTCCTGTCACTGATTGCAAGCATCAAGGGGAGCACGCCGATAGGGCTCTGCTTGCACTGTGCCCCTCCCTTGCACTGGGCCCGCCTCGCTCGCAGTAGGCCCGCCTCGCTCGCAGTAGGCCCGCACCGCGAAGGTGCGATAGGACTCGACCCCGACGACGACGTCCCGCACGGGAGGATCCATGGCGCACGCCTACGTGGTGGGCACGTTCGACACGAAGGGCGACGAGCTGCGCTACGTCGCCGACCTGATCCGCGACGCGGGCCACGAGGTGACCACCGTCGACGTCGGGACCTCGGACGCCGGCGCGCGACGCGCGGACGTCACCGCCGCCGACGTCGCCGGCCCGGACGCGTTCACCGGCGACCGCGGCACGTCGGTCGCCGCGATGGCGCAGGCGCTCGAACGCTGGCTGCCCGGACGCACCGACCTCGACGGCGTGATCGGGCTCGGCGGCTCCGGGGGCACCGCACTGATCACCCCCGCACTGCAGCGCCTCCCGGTCGGCGTCCCCAAGATCGTCGTGTCGACGGTGGCCTCCGGGGACGTCGCCCCGTACGTCGGCGAGAGCGACATCGCGCTCATGTACTCGGTCACCGACGTCGCCGGCCTCAACCGCATCAGCCGCGTCGTCCTCGCGAACGCTGCCGGGGCGCTCGCGGGCGCCCTGAGCCGTCCGCCGGTCGAGACCGGCGACAAGCCCGCCCTCGGCCTGACGATGTTCGGAGTCACGACGCCGTGCGTCACCGCGGTGACCGAGGCGCTGCACGACGAGTACGACTGTCTGGTCTTCCACGCCACCGGCACCGGCGGGCGCGCGATGGAGAAGCTCGTCGACGACGGCCTGGTCGGGGCGGTCTGCGACGTGTCCACCACCGAGATCGCGGACCTCGTCGCCGGCGGCGTCATGGCGGCCACCGAGGACCGGCTCGGCGCGATCGCCCGACGTCGGGTGCCGTGGGTCGGCAGCGTCGGCGCCCTCGACATGGTCAACTTCGGGGCGCCGGACACCGTGCCGGAGCGCTACCGCGACCGGCTGTTGTACGAGCACAACGCGCAGGTGACCCTGATGCGCACCACCCCCGACGAGTGCCGGGCCGCGGCCGGGTTCCTCGCGCGCAAGCTCAATGCCTGCGACGGCCCGGTGCGTCTGCTGGTGCCCCTGCGTGGGGTCTCGGCGCTCGACGTCGAGGGTGGGCCGTTCTCGGACCCGGCCGCCACCGAGGCGCTCGTCGAGACGCTGCGCGCCGAGCTCGTTCAGGACGCCGTCCGGTGTCTCATCGAGACCGATCTGCACGTCAACGACCCGCAGTTCGCGACGCGCCTCGTCGCGGAACTGCGGGCGATCGTCGAGTGAGAACAGCACCGCTGGGAGGAGCTCCATGGGCACGGACGGACGCACGGTCCCGGATCGGGCCGAGATCGTCGCCCGACTGCGCGAGAAGGTGGCGCGGGGCGAGCCGGTCGTCGGCGGCGGCGCCGGCACCGGATTGTCTGCCCGCTGTGAAGAAGCGGGTGGGATCGATCTGATCGTCATCTACAACTCGGGGCGCTACCGGATGGCAGGCCGCGGATCGCTCGCCGGACTGCTCGCGTACGGCAACGCCAACGACATCGTCGTCGAGATGGCCCGGGAGGTCCTGCCGGTGGTGGAGCACACCCCGGTGCTCGCCGGGGTGAACGGCACCGACCCGTTCCTGTTGCGCGACCGATTCCTGCGTGAGCTGCGCGACCTCGGATTCGCCGGCATCCAGAACTTCCCGACGGTCGGGCTCATCGACGGCGTCTTCCGGGCCAATCTCGAGGAGACCGGCATGGGCTTCTCCCACGAGGTGGACCTCGTCGCCGCGGCCCGCGAGGCCGACCTGCTCACCACGCCCTACGTGTTCTCCGCGCAGGACGCCCGCGCGATGACGGCGGCCGGGGCGGACGTGGTCGTCTGCCACATGGGCCTGACGACCGGCGGGTCGATCGGCGCCGAGACCGCGAAGTCGCTGGACGACTGCGTGGCGCTGGTCGACGAGTGGGCCGCCGCGGCCCGGGAGGTCCGTGACGACGTGCTGGTCCTCGTGCACGGCGGCCCCGTGTCGGCGCCGGAGGACGCCGCGTACGTCCTGGAGCGCGCCCGGACCTGCCACGGGTTCTACGGCGCCAGCAGCATGGAGCGTCTGCCCACCGAGGAGGCGCTCACGGCCCGCGTGCGGGAGTTCACGCGCCTCCGTCCCTCGGCCGTACGTTCCCACCAGGAGGAGTCCTGAGGCCCGAGGCCTCGACGGCACCACCCGGACGCCGACCTACAGATCCTCACCTCGCCGTTCCCGGTCCGCCTCCACCGTTCGACGATGTTGGTGGCCCCGGTGACGACGACGGGCGAATCCATCGTCGAGTCGCAAGTCGCGAGTCGCCTTCGACTGTGACGCACCCGACGCCGAACGCCTCGTGGACTTCTTCGGTGGGGGTCTTCGGCGGTGGTCCCGTCGGTCTCGGGGCACATTTCTGCGCCACTGTCGAGTGATACGCGGCCCGGTGCTCGCGTTCGGTGGATTCGCTGATAATGTGAATGCACCCGGGAGTGATTCCGGGCGCAATTCCCCCGCGAACCGAGGAGTACGCCGGATGGCCCAGAAGACCGTCGTCACGTTGGTGGACGACCTGACCGGCGAGGAGTCCGAGGACATCACCAGCGTCGAGTTCGCGCTCGACGGTG
>JAVXWR010000687.1:0-3566 GCA_032230725.1 Actinomycetota bacterium | reverse complement strand
TCCCCGGGCCGCCGGGGCGGGGGACCGGCGGGGGCCCGGTGGGGGGGACGGGGACGTGTGCGGGCACGCCCGGGGGGGTGGGCGGCTCCGGGTCGGTGGGGGACGGCTCCGGCGCCGCCGGAGAGGGTGCGGGGGGCGCGCGCGGCGGGGTGGGCGCCGGGGGTCCCGGGCCGGGGGCCGGGCCCGGGGCCTCAGGCGGAACCGGGTCGCCGCGACCCGGTTCGCCGACGTCGTTCCCCGGCCCCGGCCCCGGCCCCGGCCCCGGTGGCCGTCCCGCCCTCGAGCCCGGCGCCCGCGCCGGGACGGGCGGCCCGATCCTGGAGTCCGCACTCGGCGGCCGCGCCGGCGTCACTCCCACCGCCGCCCCCGGGGAAGGGGCCGTGCCGTTCGCGCCGATGGGCGGCTACGGCGGCGGCGGGTCCGGCGAGCAGCGCCTCCCGCGGGCGGGGTACCTGCACGAGGACGATCCCGATGCCATCGCGGGCGAGCTCCCCCGTGTCGCCCCGCCGGTGATCGGCGAGTGACGGCGTCCGTGCCGGAGGCGCCCGCACGCCGCCTGCGCCTCGACCGGGACGCCTTCCTCGCCGCGTGGCGCCACCTGCGCCTCGGGGACCGGCCGCCGCTGCTCGAGGTCCCCGACGAGGCCGCCACGCTCTCCGCCCGCGACGCCGCCGACCACGCCGCCCTCGCCGCGCTGCACACCCGGGGGCTTGCGCGCACCGGTCCACCCGGCACCGCGCCCGTCCCGATCGGCGACCTCGCGGACGCCCTCACCGTCCTCGCCCGCCCCGAGATCGAGGTCGACCTGCGCTGCTGGGAGGGCCCGTCCGCGGTCGCGCGCCACGGCCACGCCGCGGTCTCGGGCCAGCTGGTGGTCGTCGCCGAACCCGACGTCGCCCGTCGGGGGCTGGTCCTCGACCTGCTCGCGCGCACGCCCGACGCCCGCAGCCACGGCGCGGTCGTCGGGCTCCTCGCGGCGGCACTGCTCGCGCGGCTCCCCGACGAGCCCGCCCTGCCCGGGGTCCCCGTGACGGTGCCGGCCGGGACGCTGTTCGGGGACCGTCCGCTGCGCGGCCTCGCCCCCGCGGTTGCCCACCGCCTCGCCGCGCTGCGCGCCGACCCACCGCGTCGCCAGGCGCAGATCGGCGCGACGCTGCACGGCCCGGGCCGCCGCCGGGTCGGCCCGCTGACCGTCGTGGACTCGACGGCCGGGCGCCTCGTCGTCGAGGTGGCGGGCGGCGAGGCCCGGATCGTGCCGACCGATCGGGTCGGCATCGTGCGGGAGCTCGTCCGCCGCACCGCGGGGTGAGGATCAGCGCAGCACGGCGGCCACCGCGGCGGGCGCGTCGGAGGCCCGCAGCAGCGGCGCATGGCGTCCGCCCCCGGCGCCCGCCAGCCGCGCGCACGCGCTGACCGCCTCCGCGGAGTCGACGGTGCGCAGCACGGACACCGTCACCCCGGACCGCGCGGCGACCGGCACCGGGTCCTCGCCCTCGTTCCACGCCCCGTCGGTGAGTACGACGATCTCGCGGTGCGCGGCGCGGGCGTCGTGCAGCTGGGCGAGCGCGGTGCGCAGCCCGAGGGCGAGGTCGGTGGTGGAGCCGCCGCGCAGGTCGAACAGTGCGTCGAGCACCGCCGACGCGGGCCGCGGTGACGACCGCGCCCGCAGCACCACCGCCCGCGACCAGAACGCCACGACGCCGAGCTCGTCCCCGGGGCGCAGCCCGGCGGCGAGCGCGCCCGCGGTCGTCACCGCCGTCGACAGCGGCCGGCCCGCGACGGAGCCGGACGTGTCGACCAGCAGGACCGTCGCCCGCGCCGACGAGCGCCAGCCGCGCCAGCGCAGGTCGTCCGTGCCGGGACGCGGGGACCGCTCGAGGGTCGCATCGAGGTCGAGGTCCGGGCCCTCCTGGTCGACCGTCGCGAGGCGCGTCGTGCCCCGGCGCTCCTCGCGCCCGACCCGCGGCGGGCGCATCACCAGCCGCGCCGCGAGCCGGCGGGCCGCGGCGCGCAGGCCGGGGTCGGTGGCGCGGGCGAGGTCGGCGAGCAGGTCGACCGCGGCGTCGGGGTCCTCGCTCGCCTTGGAGTGCACCGCGGCCTCGTCGAGCACCCCGACCCGCGGGCTGACCTGCGCGAGCCCGTCGCCGTGCCGGTTCTCCAGCTCGGCGCGCGTGGTGGTGCGCCGCGACTGGTCGCGCAGCAGCTCCGCGACCTTGGTCGGGTCGGAGACGACCCGCGGCGGCGCCCCGGGCGACCGGCCCGGGGTCAGGCTTTTCCCGCGGCGTCCGCCCCGCGCGATCCCGGCCCGTCGGGGCCGGCCCCCTCCTCGGCAGGGCGCGGTGCGGTCGCGGCCCAGATCGCGGAGACGACCTCCTCGACGGTGCGCGGCGAGCCCTCCACCAGCGTGACCCGGCCGGTGAGGGCGGCCCGGGCCGCGTCGGCCCCGGACTCCTCCGACGGGTGCGCGGGCGCCTCGCCCCGCAGCGACGCCAGCGAGGAGGCGAGCGCGACGAGGTCGAGCGCCCCGCGCACCGAGGACCCCAGGCGCAGGTCGGGGTGGCTGCGGGTCGCCCGCATCGCCCCGACGGCGCGCCGCGCGAACGCCTCGTCGGGTCCGTCCGGCCCCTCGGCGCCGCGGGCGACGATCGCGAGCTCCTCCAGGGCGCTCTGGTGGTCGAAGGCGACGCGGCAGGAGCGGTCGTAGAGGGCGGGCGTGATGCGGCCGGTGCCGACCCCGTCGGAGGGGTTCATCGCGGCGACCAGCCGGAACGTCGCGGCGGCGTCGACCGTGCCGAGGCGCGGGACGTGCAGGCGCCGCTCGGAGAGGACCCCGAGCAGGACGTTCAGCGTCTCCTCGGGGACCCGGTTGAGCTCCTCGACGTAGAGCAGCGCGCCGCTGCGCAGGGCGCGCACGAGCGGCCCGGGCACGAAGTTCTCGGGCCGGTAGTCCTCGGTGAGCACCCGCGAGACGTCGTGGTGGCCGACGAGGCGGGTGGGGGAGAGCTCGGCGTTGCCCTCCACCAGCTCGAACCCCACGCCGGCGCCGTCGGCCAGGGCACGGAGCAGGGTGGTCTTGCCGGTACCGGGTGGGCCCTCGAGCAGGACGCTGCGCCCGGAGGCGAGCGCGGCGGCCAGGACCTCGGATTCGGTGCGGCGCCCGACGACGGCCGCACGGGCCGTGTCGAGCATGCCCCGGGCCGGCAGGACGCCGGCCCGAGGCAGGACACCGTTGGTGGTGGTGGTGATGTGCCGACCCCTGGATCAGTCGAAGATCAGGACGCCGCGGATGTTCTTGCCCGCGTGCATGTCCTCGTAGCCCTGCGCGACCTCGTCGAGCTTGTACTGCTTGGTGACGAGCTCGTCGAGCTTGAGGTGCCCGTGGTTGTAGAGGTCGAGCATCCTCGGGATGTCGGCGCGCGGGTTCGACGACCCGAACAGCGAGCCCTTGAGCTTCTTCTCGAACAGGGTCAGCTCACCGATCGGGATCGGCACGCCGACCTCGGTGATGTCGCCGAGGCCGGTGACGATCACGGTGCCCTGCTTGCGGATCGAGGCGAAGGCGTTGC
>JAVXWR010000651.1:0-9219 GCA_032230725.1 Actinomycetota bacterium | reverse complement strand
CGATGGATGATCTCCGCGGGATCCGGGCGGGACGGACCGCTGCGCTGCGCGGATCCATCGGGCCGGGCGAGGTGCTCGAGCAGCGCGCCGAGGTCGTTCCGGGTCCGGGCCCACGGCACGGTCCCGGCGGCCTCCAGCACCGCCGCGTTGGCCTCGCCGTGCCCGGGCAGCACGCGGTAGCTCACGACGGGCCTGCCGACTGCGAGGGTCTCCCAGCAGGCCAGCCCGCCGGCGTTGTGGACGACGACGTCGGCGGCGGCGAGAAGGCGGGGGACGTCGTCGACCCAGCCGAGGGCCCGACCGACGCCCAGGGCCTCCACCCGGCGCCGCAGCCGGTCGTTGCGGGCGCAGAGCACCAGCGGCCAGGCCCCGAGGTCGGCGAGGTCCGCCGCGGTCTCGTGGACCCGGCCGGTGCCCGCGGATCCCGCGGTGACCAGCACGAGCGTCCGCCCCGGGGGGACACCCAGCTCGGCTCGCACCGAGGCAACGTCCTCACCCGCGCGCACGGCGGACAGGGCGGGCGGCAGCGCGGGGGCGGTCTCGACGATCCCGGTCCGCCCGGGGGACGACCGGGCGAGCCGCCGGGCCTGGTCGGTCATCGAGGGGTCCGGAGCAAGGACCAGGTCAACACCCGGGTGCCACCACATCGGGTGTACCGCCGGGTCGGTGAGATAGCTGATCACCGGGCTCCCTAGTGCTCCGCTGCGGCGCAGTCGGCCGAGCAGTTGGCTGACCAGTGGATAGGTCGATACCACCGCGTCCGGCGGCTCGCCGATCAGCTCCGCGGTGCGTGCGGCGAGCCGGTCGAGGGCCATCGAGGTGGCCGTGGCGGCCGCACCGTCGGCGCAGGAGTCCAGCAGCCGGGCCCAGAACACCGGTGTGCGGCGCATCCCGGAGACGTAGAGGCCGCGCAGCGTCGGGCCCAGGCGGGCGGGAGGGATCCGCAGCCCGTCGGGGCGATCGACCCACCAGCCCCGGGAGAGGAGACGGCGGCCGAGCTCGTCGGCCGGGCCGTCGTGACCGGCGCCCACCGACGCGGAGATGATCACGATCCGCCCGTTGGTCGGTGCAAGTCCCTGCTGCGGGCGGAGCGGACGCGCGCGGGCGTCGTCCGGCTCGATCGGGAACGAGGCCGTCATCGGGCCGTGACGACGAGGAAGTCGCGCTGGGACGGAACGAGGTAGCGGTCGGGCGGAGGCAGCATCGTCGGCAGCAACCGGCTGCCGGACCCGTCGCCGCGGGCCTGCCCCGGCAGGTAGGTCATGAACGTGACCATCTGCGGATGGATGTCGAGCTCCATCGCGCGCACCGCGCCGGCCGCCGTGAGGCAGTGCGCCAGGTCGGCGAGACTGATCCGGTTGGCCGCGACATAGAGCAGGTTCCCGTGGGCATCGACGCCGAGCCCGGACCGCCAGGTGTACTGGAACTGGTTGTTGCTACTCCCCCACGCGTTGGCACTGTTCGTGTCCAGCCCGGGGACCGGGGCGCCGTGGTCGACGACGAGGTCGAGGTTCTGGCGTACCGCGGCCACCCCCGGCGTCGGACCCACGTCCCGCCCCCAGGCGCCGAGGTCGACCCGGCCGGAGCCGTCGACGACCAGTGAGGCCGCGCCGGCGCGCAGCGGCACGATCTCGCGCCCGGCCGCGTAGTAGCCGCCCCGGGCGTCCTTGAGCTTGAACCCGGAGTTGAACGTGGCCACCAGGCCGGCCCGCACGGAGGCCGGGACCTGACCACCGGCTCCATCCGGGGTGGTCCCCTCCAGCGAGCGCGCCGGGTCCTGGGTCCCGGCGACGAGCCGGGTGCGGGTCAGCGTCTGGTCCATCCAGGCCACGCCGACGACCACGCTCGAGGCGGACAGGGGGCGGAAGAACGCGCTGTAGAGCGGGGAACGCCCACCGACACGCTGCGTCGACGGATTCCACCGGGCCTCGGAGGGCAACGCCGAGGCGTCCGGGGCCGGCAACGCCGGGGGCCCGGAACCGGCCGACGTCGGTGCTGCTGCGCCCGCGGCCGGAGCGGCCGGGATCGACGCCGGGTCGGGGGCCCCGGAGCCGGGCCGGTTGCGGGCGTACCAGAGGTTCTCCACGAGGTCGACCACGCCGCCGCCCCCGTGGTCGCGCAGCCACTCGACCAGGCGCACCGAGGTGCTCGCCTGCCCCGGCGCCCCGAGGGCCTGCCCGATCGAGGCACCCACCGGGACCGTGGCCACGACGAGCGTGAGCACGACCATGCCGACGGGCAGCCGGCCGCGGGACGCGCGACGGTGCCGGCCGCGAGGCGGGGAGTCGGTCGGCGGCCGCCACAGCAGGCCTGGCCGCCACGGCCGTCGGGACCCGACCTCTCCCGCAGTCATGGCGTCACAGTCGGCCGTCGCCGATGTGGCGACGATGAGAGGAGCCGACGGGCAGTCGGGACGCAGCGGGCGTCGGATCTCACCGGCGCTACGTCGACGAAGTGATCCACAGGAGGACGTCGACGAGGGATCGCTACGCGCGGCCGAGCTTGCGTGGGGATCGCCCTGGGCTCGAAGCGACGCGATGGAGCGAGCCCACTTACGGTGTCGGTCCGAATCGGTCGCCCGGACCGTGGAAGTGCTCGAGGTGCGTCCCGGCGTGACTGTCGGGCCCGTCGGCGGCGATCCCGCCGAGGGCTGCGCCGCTGAGGCCCCCGAGCACGCCGAGGCCCAGCACGGCAGCCACCAGGATGGCGGCGGGCCGCCGCCGGGAGTGCTCCGCTCGGGCTGGAGTCCCCGGCGTCGGGGCGCTCACGAGCCCACCAACGCGGCTCCGGCGACCGCGCAGACGAGCATCCACACGAGCGCGAGGCCGGCGATGAGGGCCGCGGTCCGCTGCTGGCGGAGCGTCGGAGTGATGAGCGTCCGGTCTCCGCTGACGAGGATGCGCGCTCGCCACACCAGTGATGCCCACAGCTCCGCCCAGGACGGCACGCCCGGCCCCGTCGCCCGTGCGGCGGGGAGGTCGGCCAGCAGTGCCGGGAGTTCGTCGCAGTAGCGCGCGCTGTACGCGGCGGACACCCGCTCGTCGGTCTCGGCGAGGTCGAGCCGTCCTTCGCCGAGCGCGCGGTGCAACGCCGCGACGGCGGCTTCCCGTTCGGCGTCGGATGCGCGCAGGGCACCCGACGCCGGCTCGATGACTGTGGGTGGAGCGCTGCTGGGCTCCTCGGTGGAGGACATGCGGACTCCTGTCGTGGGTGCGATCGTCGGGTCCACGGTGGCCGGCCAGGGTCAACGGGGGACGTGAACCAGGTAAGAGCTCTGTGGTGATCAGCCGCCGGGGGGCGGGCCGCCGGGCGGGGTCTGGGCCTGCTGGGTGAACTGGCCGGTCCAGGCGGCGCGGGACCCGGAGTCGCCGATGCGGTAGACGGTGACCACGGAGCCGACGGCGACGACGACGGCGAGCACTCCGACGACCAGGGTCACGACCAGGCCCCCGACCTGGTGGTCGCGCGTCGATGGGCGGCTCTCGGCGAGAGCGGCGCCGGGGCCCTCGTGCCGTCCCACCGCCGTCCTTCCGGATCCGAGGTGGCGGGCGAGGACGACCAGCGCGACGACGGCGAGGGCGATCGCCCACGGCAGCATCGAGTCGCCGAGCTCGGTGTGGGTGCGCACGAGTTCGGAGCGGGCGACGCGGCGCTCGAGCCACTCCCCGGCATCGGTGGTCAGCGGCACCGAGATCAGGGCCAGCACCGAGAGCAGCGCGGTGGGCCACACCAGCCGGGTGCGCGCCGCCGGCCAGAGCGCGACGAGGACCAGCAGCAGCGCGCTCAGCGGGATCAGGACCACCACGGCGTGGACCAACAGGATGTGGGCGGGGAGCCCGTTGACGGTCGTCATGAATGCTCCTGGGAGCTCGGGGTGGGGGGGCGGGTCGCGGAATCCCGGAGGGCAGGAAGGCCGAGGATCCGTTCGAGGACACCGAAACGGAGGACCAGGCTGAGGCTGGCGAACCAGAGCACCACCGCCGGGATCACGGTGTAGATCACCGGCGGGTCGGGAGCGGTGAGCCCGAAGTAGTTCCGGGTGACGGGAACGACGAGGACCACCGCAAACGCGGCGAAGAGGGCCAGGGCGAGCAGCAGCGGGCGCCGGTCGGGACTGACCCCGGTCCACGCGGTGAAGACCCGGTGCGGGGGTTCGAGCAGCAGGATGAGCAGGATCGCGGTCGCCGAGACGAACACCGAGAGCCCGGACTGCGCCCCGATCGTGGCCGCCGCGGTGACGAAGCCCGGGTCCGCGGCGCTCGATCCGGTGTAGCGCTCGAACGCGGCGACGACCGCCGGCTCGGTGGTGGCGCCGGTCAGTGCCCCGGGCACGAGCCGGTAGAGGTAGGCATAGATCGCGGTGGCGAAGCCGGCGGTGACGATGCCGACGGGCAGGACGAAGCGGGCCAGCGAAACCAGCAGGTCCTCCCGCGGTGCCTCGGGGCGGGCCCAGATCGTGAGGAAGAGGGTGGGCAGGCCGACGGTGAACAGGGTCAGCCCGACCTGGGTGGGGGTGTAGGGGAAGCCGAGCCCGAGCAGGGTGACCGTGAGGATGACCAACATCTGGGTGACCACCCGGGAGAGGAACAGGTACATCGAGGTCCCGACCCCGGCGATGATCCGGCGGCCCTCGGTACGGGCCGGGGGCAAGGTGGTGAAGGAGTCGTCGAGCAGCACGATGTCGGCGACGTCGCGGGTGACCGAGCTGCCCGATCGCATCGCCACGCCGACGTGGGCACGTTTGAGGGCGCGGGCGTCGTTGACGCCGTCCCCGACCATCGCGACCTGGTGACCGCGCCGGCGCAGCGACTCGACGATCTGTTCCTTCTGCTCCGGCGCGACACGGCCGAACACCGCGTGGGCCTCGACGGCCTCGTCGAAGGCGGCTCCGAACTCGGCGAGCGCAGCGAGCTCCGGCCCGGAGATCGCCGGCCCGTCCAGCCCGGCCCGGCCGGCGAGGGCGGCGACGGTGTCGGGGTCGTCACCGGAGATGACCTTCACCGCGACGTGCTCCTCGGCCAGTCCGGCGAGGACGTCCTTCACCCCGTCGCGGAGCTCGTCGGTCAGGGCGACGAGCGCGACCGCGTGCAGCGGGGGCAGCTCGGGCCGGTCCTCGTCGTCGCGGATCCTGCCGGTGGCCTTGGCGAGCAGGAGCACCCGCAGCCCCTCGTCGGCCAGGGCGCGCGCACGTCGGTCGAGCTCACCGACGACCTCCGACGGGTCCACGAGCGCTGGTCGGAGGCTCGAGGGGGCCCCGAGCACCACCGTCGCGGGCACGGTCCCGCTCGCGTACGTGACGCCGCTCCAGCGCAGCGCCGAGCGGAACTCGACCTCGTCCGTGACGGGCGCAGGCTCCCCGGGCAACGAGTCCTCGGCAACGAGCGCGGCCGTGGTGGCGTTCGGTGTCGACACGGAGCGGGCGAAGGTGCCCAGGAGACGACGGGCGTCGTAGGAGTCGACGTGGTGCTTCTGGTCCGTCGCCACGGCCCCGAGCGCGCGCTGGACGGGGAGCAATTCGGCCAGAGCAAGGCGGCCGCTGGTCAGCGTGCCGGTCTTGTCGGTGCAGACCACATCGACGCGGCTGACGGCTTCGACGGCGTTGACCTGCTGCACCAGGGCTCCGCGGCCGGCGATGCGGGCGGCGCCGACGCTGTAGGCGACCGCGATGAGGAAGAACAGCCCGTAGGGCACCAGCCCGGAGAGCACCGCGGAGGTCTGCACGAAGCGCAGCACGGTCGATCCCTCGAGCAGGGCCTGGGCCAGGATCGCGCCGCTCATCAGCACCACCAGGGTGATCAGCAGGCGGACGACGAGCTCGATGCGCCACTGCAGCGGGGTCAGCCCGGTGGTGTCGGCCCGGGCTGCCAGGGTGAGACGGCCGGCGTGGCTGTTCGCGCCCACCGCGGTGGCCCGCTGCAGCCCCTCCCCGGTCGAGCAGAAGCTGCCCGACAGCAGCAGGTCGCCTTCGGCCTTGGGGATCGGGTCGGATTCGCCGGTCAGGAGGGACTCGTCGGCTTCGAGCCGGTCGGCTCCGCCGGTCAGGGAGATGAGGGGTCCGTCGACGATGATCTGCTCGCCGTGGCGCACCCGCAGCACGTCGCCCTCGACGACCTCGGCGGGCATCACCTGCCGCTCGGCGTCGTCGCGGATGACGGTGATCGGCTCGCGCGCCAGCAGTTGCAAGCGGTCGAGCTGGCGCTTGGCACGCAGCTCCTGGAACGCCGCGAGCGCGGCGTTGATGATGCCCAGGCCCACGCTGACCAGGGCGTCGCTGTAGCGACCCAGGGCCAGCAGCGCGATGCCGATGACGAACAGAGTGTTGTTGTAGAACGAGAACACCGTGGTGCGCAGGATGCGGGCGGTGGTCCGCGTGGACCCCGACACCGCGGTGTTGGCCTTCCCCGCCCGTGCGCGCTCCCGCGCCTCGTGCTCGGACAGACCCGTGGGTCCGGGCATGCACTTCCCCTTCGTCGACGGCGCGCCGACCATGATCGAGGAAGGTGAATTCCCGACATGGCCCGAGTCGGAATCAGGTAAGAGCCTGGGCACGGCGTGGCTGAACGACGAAGAGCTGCCGTCTCCAGGCGCACCATGAGGACGTGCCGCAGCGAGTACTGGTCGCCGACGACGACCGTGCCATCCGCGAGTCCCTCGCCCGCGCCCTGGAACTGGAGGGCTACGAGGTCGTCGGGGTCGCCGACGGTGTCGAGGCGTTGACCGGGGCACGTCGGGAGCCCTTCGATGCGCTGGTCCTGGACGTCATGATGCCCGGGGTCGACGGTCTCGCGGTGTGCCGTGTGTTGCGCGGTGACGGCGACCGAACGCCGGTGCTGATGCTCACCGCGCGCCAGGAGACCGCCGACCGGGTCGCCGGCCTCGACGCGGGCGCCGATGACTACCTCCCCAAGCCTTTCGAGCTCGACGAGCTGCTGGCCCGGCTGCGGGCGCTGCTACGGCGGGCGTCGTTCGTGCCCGAGACCGCCTCCGACGAGGGAGGGGCCCTGCGGATCACGTTGCTCACGGTGGACCCGGGGGCGCGGCGGGCCTGGTGGGCCGACCAGGAACTGACGCTCTCGAAGACCGAATTCGACCTCCTGGAGCTACTTGTGCGCAACGAGGGCATCGTGCTCGACCACTCGACGATCTACGAACGGATCTGGGGCTATGACTTCGGGGCCGACTCCAAGAACCTCGCCGTCTATATCGGCTATCTACGCCGCAAGCTCGCCGGCGCGGGGGCCCCCTCACTGCTGCACACCGTGCGGGGTGTCGGCTACACGGTGCGCCGCCCATGAGCCTCCGGACGCGCTTCGCGTTGGCATTCGCCCTGGTCAGCGCGGTCGTCGCCGGTCTGGTCGGGATGCTGAGCTACCAGGCCGCCTCCGGGCGTATCACGCAGGCGAACGACACCACGCTCGCTGCGGCCACCGTCGCGCTCGCCGGGGGCCAGACCGGGGTGCTGGCCCCGATTCCACCCCCCATCGATGGGGACGGCCGGCCACCCGTCGACCGTCCTCCGCCCGACGACCACGGCCAGCTACAGGTCCTCATCGGGCGACGCGTCGCTACGGACGGCGCGGCGCTGTTCCTGGGCGGTCGGGCGGTCGACCTGCCGATCACGGACGCCGCGCGCTCCCTCGCCTCCGCCCCCGCGGCTGGACTGAGCGACACCTTCGAGACCACCGTCGGGCCCGACACCTATCGGGTCCTGACGACCTCCCAGGGCCGAGGCTCGGGCGCACTGCAGGTCGCGATGGACATCGACCCCTCGCTCCATGTGCTGCACGACATGGCGATCGAGATCGCCTGGGTCAGCCTGGGTGTGCTGGTGGCGGCGGCGGCGGCCGGGTGGCTGCTCGCCCGGCGCATCACCCGGCGACTGGTCCGGCTGGCAGGGCTGGCCGAGCAGGTGAGCGTGCGGGGCACCTCGGAGGAGGTGCCGGTCGAGGGACATGACGAGGTCGCGCGGCTCTCCGCATCGTTCAACACGATGATCAGCCGGCTTGCCGCGTCCCGCGACGCGCAGGACCGGCTCGTTCAGGACGCCGCGCACGAGCTGCGTACACCCCTGACCAGCCTGCGGACCAACACCAGCGTGCTCCAGCGATTCCCGGACCTGTCTTCTGAGGCCCGACGGCGGTTACTGGCCGACGTCCATGGGGAGACTCGCGAGCTGTCCCACCTCGTCGACGAACTCGTTCAGCTGGCCCTGTCCGGGCGCCCCGACGAACCGGAGACGGACGTGCCTCTCGGCGACGTCGCCGATCGCGTCGCGACACGGGTCAGCCGGCGCAGCGGTCGGGACATCACCGTAGATGCCGACGGCTCGGTGGTCCGCGGCCGACGCGCCGCCCTGGAACGTGCCGTGGGCAACCTCGTCGAGAACGCGGCGAAGTTCTCCGACGGGGCGATCGAGGTCCGGATCAGCCGGGGCACCACCACCGTCCGCGACCACGGCCCCGGCATCGCTCCAGTCGACGCCGACCGGGTCTTCGACCGGTTCTACCGCGCTGACGCTGCCCGCGCCCTTCCCGGTTCGGGGCTCGGGCTCGCGATCGTGAAGGACGTCGCCAGAGAACACGGGGGTGCGCCGTTCATCATGGCTCCATCCGGGGGCGGGGCCACGGTCGGCTTCGGCGTCGCGAGTGATCGGCTCGTGCCAGGCCCCGAGTCGGACCCCGTCGGCGCTCCACCGGGAACGACGACCGTTGGCGGTACCTGATCGACCTACCGGGTGCGGGCCACGCAGTCCCTCGTGAGGAGGCGGCGTCGTCAGGCGGACGGTTCCGGCGGGCGGAGGCTGATCGCCAGGAGGACGGGCCGATCGGCCGGGGACGCTGATCCGCACCCGGGCTGGTCGCCGTGCCCCGAGGAGCACGACCCGCACCCCGCGCTCGGGCAGGCGCTGCCGAGGTCGTCGACGCTCAGGCGGCCCTTGCGCACCCAGTGGTCGACCATGGCCGAGGCCTCGTCGCGGGAGATCCCGACCCGTTGCGCGACCTGGGTGAGGCTGGTCGCGGTCCCGGCCCGCACCTCGGCGAGGACCTGACGCAGCGGGCTGGTCACGAGAGCAGCACCCCGATCTGGAAGACGGCGACGGCAAGGACCCAGGCGACCCCGAGCTGCATGACGATCCCGCCGAGCGTCCAGCGGGTGCCGATCTCGGCCCGTTGCGCCGCGACCGTGGTCATGCACGGGGTGTAGGCCAGCAGGAACACC
>JAVXWR010000629.1:0-2696 GCA_032230725.1 Actinomycetota bacterium | reverse complement strand
ACGACGGCATCGCCTGCGAGCGCAACCCGCGCGACTATCGGACGGTGTGCGACAACTACGACGGCTATCCGGTGGGCGCCGTCGCGACCGGTGACTCCGCACCCGCCGTCGCCCCCGGCGTCGCGACCGGCGTCGCGACGGCGCTGGGCGGGCTCGCCCTGGCGGCCGTCGCCGGATCGGCCGTGGCCCGCCGCGAGGAGCCCGAGGACGACCCCCACGCGCCCACGCCGTCGACCGACGACCTGCTGACCGCCGAGGAGCACTGACATGCCGTCCGGAACCCTCGAGCGCAGCACTGACCGCGCCGTCACCCGTACCGGGCGCGTCGCCTCGGTCCTCACGACGGTGATCGTGGTGCTGCTGGCGGGCGTCGCCCTCGTCGCCGTCGTGAGCGGCAGCGGTCACGGGTCCGCCCGCACCGGGCCGGCCACGGTGGCCGTGCCCGCCGACGCGCCCACCGCTGCACTCCCGCTCGCGACGTCGGCGCCGACCGGGATCGAGGTCCCCGCCATCGGCGTCACCCGCGACTCGATCATGAAGCTGGGCTTCAACGAGGACCGGACCCTGCAGGTCCCGCCGGACGCGGCCACCGTCGGCTGGTTCTCCCGCGGCGCGGCCCCGGGGACGGTCGGGCCCGCGGTGTTCGCCTCGCACATCAACTACGCGGGCAAGAAGGGCGGCTTCGCCGACATCGGGCAGCTCGCGGCGGGCGACGAGGTCAGGGTGCACCGGGCCGACTCGACGTCGGTGGTGTTCACCGTCGACCGCGTCGAGCGGGCGTCGAAGAAGGCGTTCCCGACGGCGGCCGTGTACGGACCGACGACGCGCCCGGAGATCCGGCTCATCACCTGCGGGGGCTCGTTCGACGCCTCGACCCGGAACTACGAGGACAACGTCATCGTCTTCGGGCACGCGGTCCGCGCCTACCAGGACTGAGCCTTCAGGACACACCGAGCGCGTCCTCACGGAATCATCAGGTCCCGCGGGGACCCTGGACCCATGACGTCAGCCGGAACGATCGCCTCGCGGCCCACCGTCCCGATGCGTCCCCTCTCGCCGGGGAGGGCGTCGCAGCCGGGAGGGTGGGCCGCGCGCGTCGTCGTCGGCCTCCTGCTCGGGGCGGCGGGCACGGTGGTGGTCGCGGCGAGCTGGGTCCTGCTGGTGGCCGACCGCCACGGCCGCCGCATCGACCACGCGGTCATGCTCGCCGTCCAGGACCGCTTCTCCTCGGTGCAGGGCGGGATCCTCGACCTGCTGCGGCTGGTCGACGTCGCGTCGGTGGGCCTGGTGCTGGTCGTCATCGCGGGGATCGCGCTGGCGCGGCGCCGGCCGGGGGCGGCGGTCGCGGGTGTGGCGCTCGTCCTGCTGACCCAGGTGCTGACCCAGGGGCTGAAGGCCCTCCTGCCCCGGGAGGGGTCGGCGGAGAACTCGTTGCCCAGCGGGCACGTCACCGTGATCACCGCGCTCGTCGTGGCAGCGGTGCTGGCGCTCCCGGCGGCGCTGCGGGTCGTGGTCGGCCTGGTCGGCCTGCTCGGTGTGGCGGGGGCTGCGGTCGCGGTCATGGCGGTCGGCTGGCACCGGCCGAGCGACGTCATCGCGGCGTTCGGGGTGATCGCGGCGGTGGGCGGAGCGCTCCTGGTCGTCGACGGGGTGCGGCGCGCGATCGTCGTCGGCGGGCCCGTCCGGCGCTGATCAGGCCGGGGCGCTCGCGTCCACGAGACGGATGCCGCCGATCGAACGCTCGGCCACCCCGGACCACCCGCGGGCCCGCATCTGTCCGGAGAGCTCGCCCGGCGCGAAGACCCGCGCCTGCCCGAACCGCGCCAGACCCTCGGTGACCACCCGGAAGGGCCCCGGAGCATGGGACGGGACCGCGATCGCCGCCGGCCCGCCGGGGCGCAGCACACGGGCCATCTCCTCGAGGGCCGTCCCGAGGTCGGGCACCAGGTGCAGGCACAGCGAGCAGGAGACCGCGTCGACGGCGCCGTCGCGCAGCGGCAGGTCCATCGCGTCGATCCGGGCGAAGTCGACGCAGGCGAACGGCGTCGAGCGGGCGGCCCGGGTGAGCATCGGCACCGAGAGGTCCGCGGCGATCACCAGGCCGTCCCGCCCGACCGCGCGCGCCAGCCGCCGCGTCAGCGTGCCCGGGCCGCACGCGAGGTCGAGGACCGTCTCGCCCCCGGCCAGCCCGAGGCGCTCGTCGACGCGGTAGAACGCGCGCAGGTTCCCCCCGCCCAGCAGGTCGGGCACCAGGCCCTCGAGGCGGTCGCCGACGGCGAGCAGCCCGTCATAGCCGCCCGCTCCGCCCTCGCTCTGCCAGGCGTCCTGGAGTCGCCCGCGCGAGCCGGGCCGGCCCGCGACGAGGTCGAGCCACGGCCCCGTCGGATCCGACGGCGGGTGGGCGAGCAGCGCGAGGAGGCGGTCACGGGCGCTCACGACGAGGCCAGGGCGTGCAGCGTCGCGAACTCCTCCACGATCAGGTCGATCAGCCGGGGGAGGTCGGGCACGAGCCGCGCGCAGGAGACGAGGCCGATGTCGACCGACCCGTCGTAGCTCTGGACCGTGATGTTGAGGCCCTGCCCGTCGGCGACCGCGCTCACCGGGAAGTAGTGCCGGGCCCGCGCGCCCGCCATGTACAACGGCTCCTGCGGGCCGGGCACGTTCGAGACGATCACGTTGAACGGCAGCAGCCCGCG
>JAVXWR010000613.1:0-8347 GCA_032230725.1 Actinomycetota bacterium | reverse complement strand
ACCGTCGGTGGAACGGTCGGCGGCACCGTGGGCACCGTCGGCGGGACGGTCGGCTCCGTCGGAGGTGCGGTCGGCGGCACCGTGGGCACCGTCGGCGGCACCCTGGGCGGCCTGCTTCCGGAGCCGGTCGGCGGGCTCGTCAGTGGGACGACGGGTGCCCTGGGCGGCACCGTCGGCGGGGTCGCGGGCGCCGTCGGAGGGACCGTCGGCTCGGTCGGGGACACGATCACCGGCGTGACCGGCGCCGTCGGAAGCACCGTGACCGGCGCGACGGGCGCCGTCGGCAGCACCGTGACCGGCGCGACCGGCGCCGTCGGCAGCACCGTGACCGGCGCGACCGGCGCCGTGGGCAGCACTGTGACGGGCGCGACCGGCGCCGTGGGCAGCACCGTGACGGGCCTGAGCGGCGCCGCCGGTAGCACCGTGACCGGGTTGTCGAGCGCCCTGGGCAGCACCACGACCGGCCTGACCGGCGCCGTGGGCAGCACCGTCACCGGGGTCACGGGTGGCCTGGGCAGCACGGTCGACGAGGTCACGGCGCCCCTCGGTGCCACGGTGGACGCGCTCGGCGGAGCCACCGGTGGCCTCCCGCTGGGCGGCGGCCCCACCGGGGACCTGACGACGACGCTGTCGAGTGCCGTCGCGAGTGCGACCGGCGGCGAGGCGCCGGCCGCTCCGGCCGCCGCCGCTCCGGCCACCGCCGCTCCGGCCGCCCCGGCTCCCCTGCCGGCGGTCCCGACCGTGGTGCCGACCGTCGCGAGCACGGCCTCGCAGTTCCTCGAGAAGACCGCGAAGGCCACCGCGCCCGTCACCGACGCCCTGACCTCGGTCGGCGGCACGTCGTCGACGACGCCCGCGACCGCGTCGGCCCCGCCGGACTCCACCTCGACCCCGCAGGCGGACGTCGAGTCGACGGTCGCGAAGACGTCCGGGACGGTGAACGGCCTCGTCGGCAGCCTCACCGGCGGGTCCGGGTCGTCCTCGCCGGCCGCGACGTCCTCGGACGCGAAGGCGTCCGGCTCCGACGCGAAAGCGTCCGACTCGACGGCCTCCGGCTCCGACTCGACGGCCTCCGGCTCCGACTCGACGGCGGAGTCCAGCTCCTCCACGAAGAGCTCCTCGGACTCCGAGGACTCCGGCTCCTCCGACTCTAAGGACTCCGGGTCGTCGTCCGACTCGAAGGACTCTGGGTCGTCGTCCGACTCGAAGGACTCGGGATCGTCCGACTCCACGAGCTCCGGGTCGTCGGACGGGGGCGCGAAGAACCTCGTCAGCTCGGTGACCGGCGCCGCGTCGGGTCTGCTCGGTGGCGGGAGCTGAGGCCGCCCGCCGCGCCCGCGGGGACACACGTCACCCGACCGTGGGACCCCGCACCTCGTGACCTCTACCCTGATGCCCCGTGGGGGCCCGTGGAGGCCGCAGTCTCGGGCGGAGGGAGGCCGGTGACACCTCGTCGTGTCGTCGCCGGGCGGTATCGCCTCGAGGAGCGGATCGGCTCGGGCGCGATGGGCGTGGTCTGGCGCGGGACCGACGAACGACTCGGCCGCGTCGTCGCCGTCAAGCAGGTCTTCCTCAACCAGGGGCTCGACGAGAGCGAGGCCGACGAGGTCCGGCAGCGGACCCTGCGCGAGGGCCGGATCGCGGCCCGCCTGCAGCATCCGCACGCGATCTCCGTGTTCGACGCGTCGATCGAGGGTGACGAGCCGTGGCTCGTCATGGAGTACCTGCCCTCCCGCAGCCTGGCGGCGCTGCTCGGCGAGCACGGGCCGCTCGAGCCGCGGCTCGTGGCCCGCATCGGCCGGCAGGTGGCGGACGCGCTGGACGCCGCCCACCAGGCCGGCATCGTGCACCGCGACGTGAAGCCCGGGAACGTTCTCATCGGCGCCGACGGCACCGTCAAGATCACCGACTTCGGGATCTCCCGCGCCACCGGCGACCTCACCCTGACCCGCACGGGGATGCTCGCCGGCACCCCGGCCTACCTGGCCCCCGAGGTCGCGCGCGGCGAGGACTCCACCTTCGCCTCCGACGTCTTCTCCCTCGGCGCGACGCTCTACGCCGCCGTCGAGGGCATGCCGCCGTTCGGGTCCGACGACAACGCGCTCGCGCTGCTGCACTCCGTCGCGGCCGGGGCGGTGAACCCGCCGGTGCAGGCGGGCCCGCTCACCGCGCTGCTCATGCGTCTGCTGCGCGACGACCCCACGGAGCGCCCGACCCCCGCGGAGGCCCGCCGGGAGCTCGGCCGCATCGCGCACTCCTCGGCGTCGTCGACGTCCTCGTCCGGCTGGTCGCGGGCCGAGCTCGACGCGGCCGACGCGCGCATCCCCGACTCCCGCCGCTCCGCCGAGTCCGACCCGGTGACCCCCGGGGGCCGCAGCCGCCCCGCGCCGCCCGCCACCTGGCGCGGCAGCCCGTTCGACCCCGAGCCGTCGCCCGACCCCGCCGGTCCCGGCCCGGGCGCCCCGGCCCCCCGCGCCTCGGTACAGCACGCCGACAGGGGATCGTCCGGGCCCCGGTCGGTGCCCCCGGAGCCGTGGGCCGCGGGCATGGCGGCTCCCGCGCCTGCGGCCCCGGCGAGGAAGCGGGGACGCGGGCGGCCGACCACCCTCGTCGTCGTCGTGGTCCTCGCCGTGGCGCTGCTGGCGGGGATCCTCGCCGCGTTCCTGTTCGCGGGGCCGACCAGCTCGAACGAGTCCACGGGCGCCTCCGTCGGGCCCGCCCCCACCAGCGCGCCCGTCGACGAGAACGCCGCGAAGGTGGCAGCGGTGCGCGACTACTACGGCATCGTCCCCGGCAACGCGGCCGCCGGATGGGCCCGGCTCGGCCCCGACCAGCAGCGCTCCTCCGGCGGGTACTCGGCCTACCAGGGGTTCTGGTCGACGATCTCGGCGGTGCAGGTCACCGCGGCCACCGCGGTCGGCGACGACCGGGTCCGCGCGTCGCTGGTGTTCTACCCGCAGGGTCGTGCGCCGGTGCGGGAGACCCACGAGCTCGGGATGGTCCAGGGCAGCAACGGTGCCTGGCTGATCGATTCGGACCAGCCGCTCCCGTCCTGAGGTGCGCTCCGCGCTCGTGAGCACTATTCCGCCCTATAGCACGGACTAGTGCTCACAAGCGCGAAGCGCACCTACACGAGTCGGCGGTCCGACGCCCAGCGCGAGAGCTCGTGGCGGTTCGAGGACTGCGTCTTGCGGAGCACGCTCGACACGTGGGTCTCGACGGTCTTGACCGAGATGACGAGCTCGGCCGCGATCTCCTTGTAGGCGTAGCCGCGCGCGAGCAGGCGCAGCACGTCGCGCTCCCGGCGGGTGAGCTGGTCGACCTCGGGGTCCACCGGCGGTGCGGCGCCGGGCCGGTCGGCGAAGGCGTCGAGGACGAAGCCCGCGAGCCGCGGGCTGAACACCGGGTCGCCCGCCCGCACCCGGCGCACCGCGTCCGCGAGGTCCCGCCCGGAGATCGTCTTGGTGACGTAGCCGCGGGCCCCCGCGCGGATCACCGAGATGACGTCCTCGGCCGCGTCGGACACCGAGAGGGCGAGGAACACGACGTCGGGGTACTCGACCCGCGTCCTGGCGAGCACCGCCGCCCCGCCGCCCTCGGGCATGTGGACGTCGAGCAGCACGACGTCGGGGCGGTAGTGCCCGATGCCCGCGGCGGCCTCCCCGACCGACCCGGCCTCGCCGACCACGGTCACCCCGGCCGCGCCCGGGCCCTCCAGCTCGGCGCGTACCCCACGGCGGAAGAGCGCGTGGTCGTCGACGACGAAGACGCGCACGGGTCCGTCGGTCGGACCGGTCTGGGTGCTCATGCGACCTCGCTCGTCGTGCGGTCGGCGGCCTCGGGGGCCGGGGCGGGGGCGGCACGGGGCAGGGTGAGGGCGACCTCGGTGCCCTCCCCCGGGGTGGTGCGCACCCGGACCGTGCCGCCCTGGCGCTCGACGCGGGCCCGGATCGAGTCGGCGAGGCCGTGGCGGTCGTCGGGAACGGTCTCGGGGTCGAAGCCGCAGCCGCGGTCGCGGACGAACACGGCGACGGTGCCCGGGGCGTCGCCGGGGTCGTCGACCTCGGCGTACACGCTGATCTCCTCCACCCCGGCGTGCTTGGCGGCGTTCACCATCGCCTCGCGGGCGGCGGCGACGAGGGCCGCGGTGCGCGGGTCGTGCCCGGCGTCCCCGACGACGACGGGCGCCACCGTCACCGCGAAGGCGTCCTCGACCTCGCCGGCGGCCGCGCGCAGGGCGGCGGCGAAGCAGCGGTGCTCCGGGTCCTCGACGGCGTCCTCCGGCCCGGCCGGGCGCTCGCGGTCCCCGTAGAGCCACTCCCGCAGCTCCCGCTCCTGACGCCGGGCGAGGCGGCGGACCTCACGGACCGCCGGGGACTCCTCGTCGCCGCTCTCGGTGTGGCGCTGGATCAGGGCGAGTGTCTGCAGCACCGAGTCGTGCAGGTGGGCCGCGATCTCGGCGCGTTCCTCGGAGCGGATGCGCTCCCGGCGCTCGGCGGTCAGCTCGCGGGCGAGGCGCATCCACCACGGCACGGTGAGCACGACGACCCCGACCAGCGTCGCCGTGGCGGCGAGCAGCCCGAACTCCACCGCCCCGACGGCACCGTTCCCGGTCGCCCCGTTGACGCTGCCGAGCAGGAACACGACGATCCCGCCGGCCACCAGCACGACGCCGAGCACGGCGCGGAACACCCCGCCGCGGCCGGAGACGATCCGGGGCCGGCCGCGGCGGCCCGCCCGGGCGCCCTCGCCGTCGCCGTCGGCCTCGCGCCACACCACCGCGGCCCCGACCAGGGCGATGCCGAGCGGGCCCAGGACCCACCCGGAGACCTGCTCGCCGACCGCCGAGAGCACCAGGGCGAGCGCGAGGCCGAGCGCGACGAGCCCGTAGCCGCGCAGCCGGTCGCGGTCGTCGACCACGCGCTCGGTGCCGGCCGGCTCCAGTGGGCAGAACGCCCAGAGGCCGCCGTAGGCGAGCACCCCGGCGCCCCCGAGCGCACAGAGCACGGTGAGCACGACACGGACCCGCAGCACCGGGACACCCAGGTGGTCGGCCACCCCGCCGGCCACGCCCGCGACCACCGCGCCGCGCCGGTGGCGCAGGACCCGGTGCGCGGGGTCCGGCGCCTCCACGGGGTCGCCCGAGCCCGCGGCGCGCAGCGGCTCCGGGACGGTCACGGAGTCATCGTCACACGTCCGGCGGCCGCCCGGCCTCGGGATCCTCCGGTCGCGGACCCCGGGAAAACCGGGGGTCCCCCGAGCAGAACACCCGGGGAGCACCCGGACGCCCCGGGCCGCCCGGTCCGTGACGCTCGATCGGAGTCGGCGCGACATGGCGCCGGGAGACGGGATCGGTGGCGGGCTCTCACCCGGCGCCATCCGAACGGAGAGGATGGAGCCCATGAGCGGGCCGGCCGGGACACAGCGCGGGGACCGCGCACGGACGGGGACCGACATCGCGGGGGTCACGCGGTCGGCCTGGGACACACGCCCGGCGCGCCGCGGCGACGAGAGCAGGATCGCGGGGGTCGCCGGGGCGATCGCCCGCCGCTACGACCTGGACCCGACGCTGGTGCGGGTGGCGTTCGTCGTCTGGGCGATCGTCGGCGGTGGGCTGCTGCTCTACCTGCTCGGCTGGCTGGTCCTGCCCCCGGACCCCACGGACCCCCCGCGGCGGGACCACGCGGCGGGCGGACGGGGCCACGGGCCGGGACGCCGACCGGGGCCGCCCACGCTCGTCGTGGTCGCGACGGTGATCGTCGCCGCGGCCACGCTGATCCCCGCGTTCTCCGGACGGGTCGTGACGCTCGTCGCGCTCGCCCTGGCCGGCGTCGCGCTCTACCTGGTGCACACCGCCCGTGCGGACCTCGGCGTGGCCGGCACGCCGGCGGCCGAGGGCGCCCCGTGGCCCGCCTGGTCCGGGCCGGTGCCGCAGGCCGGGGCGTGGGCCGACGACGACGGCCCGGTCGACTGGGACCCGCTCGGCGCGGCGCCCCGCGGGTGGAGCCTGCCCGCCGAGCCGCGCCCGCGGGCCGCCGACCCGGTTCCGGTGCGCGGCCCGCGCTCGGTGCTCACCCCGGTGACCCTCGCGCTGGCGCTCGTCGCGGCCGGCCTCGCCGGGGCCGCCCTGCTCCTCGGGCTGCCCGGAGCGAGCCCCGTCTGGATCCCGGCCGCCGCGCTCGCCGTCGTCGGGCTCGGGCTCGTCGTCTCCTCGATCGCGCCGCGGCGCCCGCGCCGCGGCCTCGTCGTGGCGGCGGTCCCGCTGATCATCCTGACCGTCCTGGGGTCCCTCGCGGCCACGCAGCCCGACTTCGGCGCCCCCTGGACCGGACCCGGCAGCGGCGTGGACCGCGGGGCGGGCGACGTCACCGAGGCGCCGATGCTGCTCACCGCGGTCGCGCCGCAGTACCGCACGGGGCTCGGCGACATCGACCTCGACCTGACCCGCCTCGCGGTGCCGCCGCCCGGCACGCCCCCGGTGCACACGATCGTGGAGAGCGGCGCGGGCGACATCACCGTGCGGGTCCCGGCGACCGCCGACGTCACGGTCAGCTGCGCCCACGGCCTCGGCGACGTCGACTGCCTCGGTATGACCTCGGACGTCGCCGGCCACGTCGACCTCGGCCCCGACGGACCCGGCGGGATCGTCCTCGACGTGACGGCGCGCAGCGGCGCGGGCGACGTGGCGGTGCGGCGTGGCTGACACCGGGCGACCCGCGTCCTGGCACACCCCCGACTCGCCCTACACCGTCCACGCGGACGCCGCGCTGGCCACCGGCGACCCCGGCCCGGCGACTCCCCCGCGGCGCCGCTTCGACCCGCTGGCGATGCTCGTCGGGCTGGTCTGTCTCGCGGTGGCGGTGCTCGCCGTCGTCGCCCCGGCGACGCTCGCCGCGGTCGACCCGCGGTGGGTCCTCGCGGGAGCGGCCGTCGTCGTCGGGGCCGGGGTGCTGCTGACGACGGTGCGCCGCCGCCGCTGAGCCCGTCCCGTCCGTTCTCCAGCGAAGGGCACCGTGTGCAGATCGATCTCCACGTCCACGACGCGGACGTGCTCACCCTCGACGGCGAGGGCACCGGCACCCGCGCCCGGGGGCTCGCGATCCACCAGGGGCGGGTGCTCGCGGTGCTCGAGGACGGCGTGCTCCCGGCCGGGCTGACCGCTCGGCGGACCGCGGGGTGCGGCGGGGCCACCGTGGTCCCGGGTCTCGGCGACGCGCACAACCACATGGCGTGGTTCGGCCAGACCCTCGCCGAGATCGACCTCTCGGTCCTGCGCTCCCTCGACGAGGTCTACGAGGCCGTGGCCGCCCGGGCGGCCGAGCTGCCGGCGGACGCGTTCGTCGTGGGGGCGGGCTACGACGACGTCGTCCTCGGCGGCTCCCCGCACCACGCGGCGCTCGACCGCGCGGCGGGCGGACGGCCGGTGCGGCTCCAGCACCGGTCGGGGCACGTGTGCGCGGGGTCGAGCGAGGCGCTGCGCCGGGCCGGGATCCTCGACGCGTCCGGGAGGCGCGGCCCGGTCGCGGTGCCCGAGGGCGGGAAGGTGGTGCTCGACGACGAGGGCGTCCCCACCGGCGTCGTCGAGGAGGCCGCACAACCGCTGCTCGCGGATCTCCTGCGCCCCGTCGCGGTCGAGGACGTCGCCGACGCGCTGGCCCGCGCCTCGCAGGTGTACGCCGCGCAGGGGCTCACCCACGTCACCGAGTGCGGGATCGCGGGCGGGTTCATCGGGCGCACGCCCCGCGAGCTCGCCGCCTACCAGCAGGCCCGGGAGCGGGGGACGCTACGGCAGCGGGTCGTCGTCATGCCCGTCGACGCGGCGCTGCACGCCCTGCCCGGCGGGGACGGGGTGGGGCTCGACCTCGGTGTGCGCACCGGCCTCGGCGACGACGACCTCCGCCTCGGCCCCATGAAGATCTTCCTCGACGGCGCGCTGAGCTCCCGGACGGCGGCGATGAGTGCCCCCTTCCGCGATCGGGACCACGCCGGCTACTACCAGGACGACCCGGCCCACATGCTGGACATGATCGTCGGGGCGCACCTCGCGGGCTGGACGGTGGCCGCGCACGCCATCGGCGACCGGGCGGTGGCGGCCGCGCTCGACGCGTTCGCCGACGCGCAGTCCCGGCTCCCGCGCCCCGAGGTGCGGCACCGCGTCGAGCACGCAGGCGTGGTCGCCGACGCCGAGGTGGTGCGCTTCGCCGCTCTGGGGGTCACCCCCGTGCCGCAGGCCCGGTTCCTCTACGAGATCGGGGACTCCATGCTCGCCGCGGTCGGCGAGGAGCGGGCGGACCTGCTCTACCGGCACGCGTCCTTCCTGCGGGCCGGGGTGCGGGTGCCCGCGTCG
>JAVXWR010000604.1:0-6401 GCA_032230725.1 Actinomycetota bacterium | reverse complement strand
TCGAGCAGGCCAAGCAGAATTCCCCGTGCATCATCTTCGTCGACGAGATCGACGCCGTCGGCCGCCACCGCGGCGCCGGCATGGGCGGCGGTCACGACGAGCGCGAGCAGACCCTGAACCAGCTGCTCGTCGAGATGGACGGGTTCGACGCCCGCGGCGGCATCATCCTCATCGCCGCGACGAACCGGCCCGACATCCTCGACCCGGCGCTGCTGCGGCCCGGCCGTTTCGACCGCCAGATCCCGGTCGCGGCGCCCGACCTCGCGGGGCGGCGCGCGATCCTCCAGGTGCACGCCAAGGGCAAGCCGATGGCCGGTGACGCCGACCTGGACGGGCTCGCCAAGCGCACCGTCGGGTTCTCCGGGGCGGACCTCGCGAACGTCCTCAACGAGGCCGCGCTGCTCACCGCCCGGCTGAACCAGACACAGATCACCGGGGCGGCGCTCGAGGAGTCGGTCGACCGCGTGATCGGCGGTCCGGCCCGCAGGAGCCGGATCATCTCCGAGCAGGAGAAGAAGGTCGCGGCGTACCACGAGGCGGGCCACGCGCTGGCCGCGTGGGCGATGCCGGACATCGAGCCGGTCTACAAGGTGACGATCCTGCCCCGCGGTCGCACCGGCGGGCACGCGCTCGTCGTCCCCGAGGACGACAAGGAGCTCATGACCCGCTCCGAGATGATCGCGCGCCTCGTGTTCGCGATGGGCGGGCGGTCGGCCGAGGAGCTGGTGTTCCACGAGCCGACGACGGGTGCCTCCTCCGACATCGAACAGGCGACCAAGATCGCCCGCGCGATGGTGACCGAGTACGGCATGAGCGGCCGGCTCGGTGCGGTCAAGTACGGGCAGGAACAGGGCGAGCCCTTCCTCGGCCGCACCGCTGGTCGGCAGGCGGACTACTCGCTCGAGGTCGCCCACGAGATCGACGAGGAGGTGCGCAAGCTGATCGAGGCGGCGCACACCGAGGCGTGGGAGATCCTCAGCTCCCACCGCGACGCGCTGGACACCCTGACCGCCGAGCTCATCGAGCACGAGACGCTGCAGCGCAAGGACCTCGAGCGCCTGTTCGCGTCGGTGACCAAGCGCCCGCGCATCACCGCGTTCAACGACTTCGGCGACCGCACGCCGTCCGACCGCCCGCCGATCAAGACCCGGCGGGAGGTCGCCGCCGAGCGCGGCGAGCCGTGGCCGCCGGAGGACGAGCGCCGCGAGCCGGCGCGCGTCGGCGCCGGGGCCAACGGTCAAGGCCCGGGCCAGAACGGCGCCGGCCAGAACGGCGTCGGCCAGAACGGCGTCGGCCAGAACGGCGCCACGCAGAACGGTGCCGGCCAGAACGGTTCCGCGTCCGGCTGGGGCGCGCCGAACACCCCGCCGGTCGGCACGCCGTCCGCGGCCGGCCCGGGGCCGGACCCGTCCCGGCAGGGCGGCGACCCCTCGGGTCGCGGCACCTCGGGCTGGGGAATCCCGGACGTCTACCGCACGGGCGGTTCCTCGCAGCCGCCCTCGTCGGTCCCGCCGAACTACGGCGCGCCGCCCGGGTGGACCCCGGCGACGACGCCGCGCGGCACCTCCTGGGAAGGCGGCTCGCGCCCCTACGGCCAGCACGGTTCGGGCCAGCAGGGCTCCGGCCAGTACGGCGGCGGCTCCGGCCCCGCTCCCGGTGGCTGGGGTCCCTCCGGCGGGCAGCATGCGGCTCCCGACGACGGCTCCTCGTCCGGTCGGCGCAGCGCGCCCGACGCCGAGCAGCCCAGCGGCGGGTCGTTCACGTCACCTGGCGACGGCCCTCCGAACCCGTACGGTGATCCGGACGGTCGTCGACCCGACGGCCGGTCGGAGAGCTGACCAACGGCGGCCACCCCCTCCTGAAGGAGGCCCGGACTCCATCCGGGGGCGAGCCCCGTCCCGCACCAGAGCACCGGGGTGAGCCAGACGTGACGACCAGCGAGGACACGGTCGTGCCGGCGACGGATCGCAGCAACGGCCACGCCGAGACCGCCGTCGACCGTTTCGACGCCCCCCGGATCGAGGCCGCCGTGCGGGAGATCCTCATCGGGATCGGCGAGGACCCCGACCGCGAAGGCCTGCGGGACACCCCGGCCCGGGTCGCGCGCGCCTACCGCGAGCTCTTCGCGGGGCTCGGCGGCGACCCGGACGAGGTGCTCGCGCGGACCTTCGGCGAGAACCACGACGAGCTCGTCCTCGTCCGGGAAATCCCGATGTACTCGATGTGCGAGCACCACCTGCTGCCCTTCCACGGGGTGGCGCACGTGGCCTACCTGCCCGGGCCCGACGGCCGCGTGACGGGCCTGTCGAAGCTCGCGCGCCTCGTCGACCTCTACGCCCGTCGCCCGCAGGTCCAGGAGCGGCTCACCACGCAGGTCGCCGACGCGCTCGACCGCGCGCTCGACGCCCGCGGGGTCATCGTCGTCATCGACGCCGAGCACCAGTGCATGTCCTCGCGCGGGGTGCGCAAGCCGGGATCGCGCACGACGACCTCCGCCGTCCGCGGCATCATGAAGTCGTCCGCGAGCACCCGCGCCGAGGCCCTCGGGCTCATCCGGGGCGGCTGATCGTGACGCCTGCACCCGAGCCGCCCGCGTCCGGCTCGCCCCGGCCCGGACGCGCGGCGCGCCAGGCGCTCCCACGCCCCGACCACTGCCTGGTGATGGGCGTCCTCAACGTCACCCCGGACTCGTTCTCCGACGGCGGGCGCTGGCTGGACCGGGACGACGCGGTGGCCCACGGCGTGGCCATGTCGCTGCGCGGCGCGACCTACGTCGACGTCGGCGGCGAGTCGACGCGCCCCGGTGCCGCGCGGGTCGACCCCGCCACGGAGGCCGCGCGCGTCGTGCCGGTGGTCTCCGACCTGGCCGCCGCAGGCGTCCGGGTCAGCGTGGACACCACGCGGGCCGACGTCGCGTCGGCCGCGATCGAGGCGGGGGCCGAGCTGGTCAACGACGTCTCCGGGGGGCTCGCCGACCCGAACATGGCCCGCGTGGTCGCCGACACGGGCGTGGGCTGGGTCCTCATGCACTGGCGCGGCCACTCGCAGCGGATGCAGGAGCTCGCGAGCTACGAGGACGTGGTCGGCGAGGTGCGCGCCGAGATGGTCGAGCAGGTCGACCGGGCGGTGCTCGCCGGCGTCGACCCCGCCCTGCTCGTGCTCGACCCCGGCCTCGGGTTCGCCAAGACCGCCGCCCACAACTGGCAGCTGCTGCGCAAGATGGACGTCTTCGTCTCGCTCGGCTTCCCGATCCTCATCGGCGCCTCCCGCAAGCGCTTCCTCGGGGCACTGCTCGCCGACGACGACGGATCACCGCGGCACCCGGACGGGCGTGAGCACGCCACCGCCGCGGTGACGGCGCTCGCGGCGAACGCCGGAGCGTGGGGGGTCCGGGTGCACGAGGTCTCGGCCTCCCTCGACGCGGTCGCGGTCGCGGCGGCGTGGCACTGGGGCACGTCCCGGGTGAGGAACGACCCGTGAGCGCCCCGGCGGCCGGTGACCGGATCGAGCTGCGCGGCCTGCGGGTGCGCGGTCACCACGGAGTGTTCGACCACGAGCGCCGCGACGGGCAGGACTTCGTGCTCGACCTCGTGCTCTGGACCGACCTCGCCGTGGCCGGGGCGAGCGACGACCTCGCCGACACCGTCGACTACGGCGCCCTCGCCGAGGCCGTGGCCGCCGTCGTCGAGGGCCCGCCGCGCGCGCTGATCGAGGCGGTCGCCGCCGACGTCGCCGCCGTGGTGCTCGACGATCCGTTGGTCGCCGTCGTCGAGGTCGTCCTCCACAAGCCGCAGGCCCCCATCGACCGCCCGTTCGACGACGTGGCGGTGCGCGTCACGCGGAGCCGCCCGTGACCCGCGCGGTGCTCTCCCTGGGGTCCAACGTCGGGGACCGTGAGGCCCACCTGCGCCACGCCCTCGACGTCCTCGCCCCCTGGACGACGGCGGTCTCGGCGACCTACACCACCGCCCCGTGGGGCGGGGTCGCGCAGGACGACTTCCTCAACCTCGTCGCCGCCGTCGACGACCCGACGGCGGGTGCGCGCGACTGGCTCGACCGCGCGCACCAGGCCGAGCGGGCCCGCGGGCGCGACCGGTCGGGCGACGCCGTCCGGTGGGGACCGCGCACCCTCGACGTCGACGTGCTCACCGTCGAGGACGCCGGCGGCGGGGTGACCAGCGAGGACCCCGAGCTGCTGCTCCCGCACCCCCGCCTCGCCGAACGGGCCTTCGTGCTCGTCCCGTGGGCCGAGATCGAGCCGGACACCGTGGTGCCCGGTCGCGGCCGGGTCGCCGACCTGCTCGCCGCCCTGCCCACCGCGGAGCGCGACGGCGTGGTGCGCCATCCCGCGACGGCGTCCTCGGACGGAGCCCCGCGGTGACGACCCGCACCAGCCCGTCGATCCTGCTCGTCGTCGCGGTCGCGGCGGGCCTCGTCGTGAACCTCCTCCTCGGGGCCTTCTACGGGGCGCTGCCGCCGCTGCCCGCGCCGGCCGGGGTGACCTTCTTCGTGCTCGGGCTGGTCGAGGCCGGCGTCGCGGTGGTGCTCTACCGCCGCATCCGACGCCGGCCCGGTGCCCGCCCCGTCGACGCGCTGGCCGCCGCGCGTGCCGTCGCGCTCGCCAAGGCCTCCGCGCTCGCCGGGGCGCTGGTGGGCGGGGCGTGGTGCGGGGTGCTCGCCTACGTGCTGCCGCGCCGGGCGCAGGTGGCCGCGGCGGCGTCGGACACGGTCGCGGCGGTGATCGGGATCGTCGGCGCCGCGGTCCTCGTGGCGGCCGCGCTCGGTCTCGAGTGGTGCTGCCGGACCCCCGACGACCAGGACAGCCCGCAGTCGCCCGACCGCTGACGGCGGTGCCCGCCGCGACCGCGGTGGTCGGCGAGGACGCCCCCGACCTCCTCGCCCGGTGCGAGGTCGGCGGCGCCACTACCCTGCGGCAGGGTGATCGCCACCCCGGTCCGGCTCGCGCCCCAGCAACGGCGCACGCTCGTCTGGCCCGTCCTCGGACTCATCGTGCTGGGGGTCTGCGCGCTCGCGGCGATCGGCCTCGCGAGCACCGAGATCGGCGCGGGCGGCGTGATCGTCGGCGCGATCTGCGCGATGCTCCCCGTCGGGCCCGTGCTGCTCGCGTTCGCCTGGATCGACCGCTGGGAGCCCGAGCCACCGAGCCTGCTGCTGACCGCGTTCCTCTGGGGAGCGGGCCTCGCCGCCCTCGTCGCGCTCGTCATCAACTCGAGCGCGGTGATCGCGGCCGAGCTGCTGCTGGGCCAGGGGCAGGGCGACGTCGTCGGCGCCGTGATCTCGGCCCCGCTGGTCGAGGAGTTCGTCAAGGGCGCCTTCATCGTGGGGCTCCTGCTCCTGCGCCGGCGCGAGTTCGACGGCATCGTCGACGGGATCGTCTACGCCGGCTTCGTCGGGGCCGGGTTCGCCTTCACCGAGAACATCATCTACTTCGGGCGGGCCTTCTCCGAGGCGGGCGCGACGCCGGCCGCCGGCATCGTCGCGACCTTCGTCCTGCGGGGACTGCTCTCGCCGTTCGCGCACCCGTTGTTCACGTCGATGACGGGGATCGGGGTCGGGATCGCGGCGAACGTGCGCTCCCGGGCCCTCGGCGGCGCCGCGATCCTGCTCGGCTACGTCCTCGCGGTGATCCTGCACGCGCTGTGGAACTCCGCCACGCAGCTCGGCCCGGGCTTCTTCGGGGTCTACATCCTGATCATGCTGCCGCTGTTCGTCGGGATCCTCGGGCTGGTCCTGTGGCAGCGACGTCGGGAACGGGACGTCCTGGCGTCGCAGATGCCGGGGTTCGCCACGGCCGGGTGGATCGCCGAGAGCGAGGTGCCGCTGCTCGGGAGCATGGCGGGCCGGCGGCGCTGGCGGACGGCGGTGCGGCGGACCGCGGGGAAGCCGGCCGCCGATGCCGTCGTGCACTACCAGCACGCCGTGTCCGAGCTGGCGTTCCTGCGCGCGCGGGCCGACCGGGGCGCGATCCCACCGAAGCCCGAATGGCACGACGAGCTCCTCGAGAACGTGCGCCGCACCCGGCTCGCCGCCATCACCGCCCCCGGGGTCGCGCAGCCCCCGGGCCCGCAGCAGCCCCCCGCAGGTCCCGGCGGGCCGTACGCGGGCCCGCCGTCGGGTCCGGTGCCGGGTGCGCCGTACCCGCCGTCGGGTCCGGTACCGAGCGGGCCGTACCCGCCGTCGGGTCCGGTGCCGGGCGGGCCGTACCCGCCGTCGGGACCTCCGTTCGGGTCGCCGGCGCAGTACCCCTACGGCGGCCCGGGGCCGCGGCACAGCAGGCCGCCGGACCGGTAGGCCGCCCCTCAGCCCCCGTTGATCGACAGCACACCAGACAGGCCGGCGGGCACGAGCAGCTGCCCCGTGTGCCCCTCGTGGAGGCGCGG
>JAVXWR010000564.1:0-5942 GCA_032230725.1 Actinomycetota bacterium | reverse complement strand
CGCGGGGAGGCAGAAGCCGATCGCGCACGGCCAGGCGAACTGGAACACGGTGGCGACGGTCCGGGCCACGGCCGCCGGCCAGCCGTTCGCGAGGGCCGCGCTGACCAGCGGCGAGGCGGCCGCGGTGAGCGTCTGCAGCACCCCACCCGCGGCCAGCAGCCAGCCGATCGGGTTGCGGGGGCGGTGCCAGGCGAGCAGGAGCCCGCTGAGCGCGGCGGCGAGGCCGATCGCGCTGTTGGTCACGAGGTAGGTGGCGACCGCGTCGGCGACCGTCATCCCCGCCACCACGGCCCCGACGACGGCCGCGGCCACCTCGGCGAGCACCAGGACGAACAGCAGGGCGGCCACGGCCGTCGTCGCGCGAGTGCGGCCGTGCTCGTCCCCCCTGGTGCTCACACCGAGGATCGTCGCAGCTCAGCGCCCTGAAGTCCCGGGTCCGTGTCCCGGGTGCCGCCGGGCGGGCGCCCGGGCACCCGGGCGTGGGAGACACTGCCGGGCGGGAGCACGACGCGGGCACCGTCCTCGTCATGACCGACTCGACCGCCGCGCGCGGCATCGCAGTGACCCCGTCCACCGCCGACCACCCGTCCGACGATCCCGGTCCCACCGCCGGTCGCCTGCTCGCCGTGACCATCGCCGCGGTCGGGCCGCTGGCCGTCGCGGCGATCCGGCTGCTGCTGCCCTCGGACACCACCGACGACTCCGCGATCGTGGTCGCGAAGACACTGACCCACCCGGAGCTGCAGGCCGCCGTGCTGTGGCTGGACTACCTGGCGCTGCTGACGCTGCCGCTCGCCGTGCTGCTCGTCGCCACGCGCGCCGTCCGGGCCGCGCCGGTCCTCGGCGGGATCGGGGCGGTCGTCGCCTGGCTGGGCTTCGCGACGCTGCCCTGGACCGCGGCCCTCGACCCGGTGCCGCTGGCGGCCCGGGACGCCGGGATCGGCGCGGACGCGTCCGCGCGGCTGCTCGACGCGCTCGCCGTCGTCGGGCCGGGCGGGATCGAGAGCGCGGTCTTCGTCGCGGGCCACGTCCTGGGCACGGTGCTGCTCGGTCTGGCCCTCTGGCGGGCGGTGCCGCGCTGGGTCGCGGTCGTCGTCGCGGTGTCGCAACCCCTGCACTTCGTCGCCGCGGTCGTCCTCGCCAGTCACGTGCTCGACGCGGTGGCCTGGGCGCTGACCGCCCTCGGGTTCGCCGCCACCGTGGCGCTCGCCCGGCCCGCGCGGTCCTGATCAGGTCCGGCCGGGTCGCGGGCGGACCAGCGCGCCGAGGGCGCAGACGACGGCCGCGACCAGGAACGCGCCGGGCAGCGTGACCGCGTCGGCGACGACGCCGAGGAGGGGCGCACCCAGGGCCTGTCCGAGGGCGATGACCAGGAAGGTCGCACCGACGCCGAACACCGGCCGCTCGGGGTGGACGCGCGTCGCCCACAGCAGCAGGAGGCCGGTCAGGGCGATGTAGACGGCACCGAACACGGCGCCGGTGGCCACGGCGAGCGCGGGGACGTCGGCGCCGAGGGCGAGCAGCGCGGTGGCGCCGGCCAGCAGCACCATGGCGACGCTCCAGCAGCGCGCGAGACCGAGCCGGGTGGTGAGATCGCCCGCGAAGGCGCCGAGCAGTCCCGCGGCGCCGAGCGCGATCCACATGACCACCCCGGTGAGGTCGCCGGCGCCGGCGGAGCTGACGAGGTCACGACCGAAGGTCCACACCGCCGCGCTGCCCAGCCCCATCACCCCGGCGGCGGACAGGAGAGTCCGGGCGCCCCGGGGGGCCAGCAGGCTCGCGGTCAGGCCGGGCGGGCTCGACGTCGCAGCGCTCCGGGGGGGCCGGCCGTGGCCGGGCACCGCGGACCACGCCCAGAGCGTGACCGCGAGCGCCGCGACGGAGAACGCCGCCCAGGCCCAGCGCCAGTGGCCCGCCAGGAGCAGTGCGACCGGGCCGGAGACCAGCACCCCGAGCCCCGTACCCGCGTTGACCACGGTCTGCAGCCGCGGTTCCAGTCGCGGCGGCGCGGATCGGGCGACGGCCTGGGCCAGTGGGGGCGAGGCCAGCCCGGTGCTCGATCCGGCGAGCACGACGCCGCCGGCGAGCACGGCGGTGCCGGGGGCCACGGCGATCATCGCGGTCCCGAGGGTGGCGCACGCCCCGGCGGCGATCGCCACGGGACGCGGGCCCCAGCGGGCCGTCGCCACCGTGGCCACGACGATGGCCACGCAGTAGGCGCCGTAGCTGCCCGAGGCGACGGCCCCGGCGCTGGCGGCGTCCAGGCCGAACTCCGTGCGGAAGGCGGGCACGAACAGGCCGTACGCGAAGCGGGCCAACCCGTAGCAGACCGCGATCAGGGCCATGCCGACCGCCGCGAGGCCGATCGGGGCCCGGGTGGGCGCGGGCCGGGTGCGAAGCATGGGTGCCGCCTTCGGTATACCGGTCGGGTTACCGGAGAGCGTAGCTCATAGCCTCACCGGTCGGTATAGGCCGCGACAGCCCGCGCGCGGCGACGCCGGCCCCACCACCTCGGTCGAGGTCGTGGGGCCGGCGTCGTCGTGGACGAACCGCGCCGCTAGGAGACGGCGATGTCGGCCCGGCGGCTCGCGGCGGTGCTCCCGAGCGGGTTGGCGTCACCCGCACCGTGCGACTGCACACGGTCCGCGCCGATCCCGTCCGCCGCGAGACGCTGCGCGACGGCAGCGGCTCGCTGGTCGCCAGCATCGGCCGGCCCGTCGCCGGCCCGATCTACGACTCGCTCGCCACGCCCCTAGCCTTCGGCATCGCGCTGCTCGTCGTGGTCGCCGCCATCGGCCACGTCTCCGGCGGCCACGTCAACCCGGCCGTCACCCTGGCCCTCGCCGTCACCGGGAAGTTCCCCTGGCGCTACGTGCCGGCCTACCTCGTCGCCCAGCTCATCGGCGCGGTGCTCGGAGCGCTCGGAACCTGGGTCGCGTTCGGCGGGCCCGGTCGCGACGTCGCCCACCTGGCCGCGACGAGTCCGTCGAGCGGGGTCGGGTCACTCCAGGCCCTCGCCGTCGAGGCCATCGTGACGTTCGTGCTCGTTTTCACCGTGATCGCCGTGGCCACCGACGACCGCGTCGCCGACGCCGTCGCGCCCATCGCGGTCGGGGCCGCGCTCGCCGTCGGGGTGTTCGTCGCCGGCCCGGTGACCGGCGGTGCGGTCAACCCGGCCCGCGCCCTCGGGCCCATGATCGTCGCCGGCCAGTTCACCGCCTGGTGGATCTATCTCGTCGGGCCGATCGTCGGCGGGATCGTCGCCGCGGTGGTCTACGACCGCTTCGTGCGCAAGGCCGACGCCCCCTGAGCGACGGGTACGGACGGTTTGACGGGAGTGGGCTCGTCTGTTCACCTGGTGTTCACTCCGAGCCCGCTTCCCATCGCGGTCCAGCCGGCGGCCGTCTGACTCGTTCGCACCACGCTCGAGGACGGACCCCATGGCACCCACCGCGCAGTCGACCGCACCTGCGGTCTCCCCCGCCCACGGACCCCGGCAACCCACGGGCACGACGACGGAGCCCTGGCGGGAGGCCGTCGTCGGCTACCGGCCGCCCGCCGGCCCCGACGGCTGCTGGGCTTCGCCGCTGCCGCGGGAACTACCGACCCCGCGCGATCACGCGGTGTGATCACCCTGTGCGCCCCGTGATCCGAGGCTCCGATCAGCATGGGAAAGAACCGGGTCCGCGGGACCCGGTTCTTTCCCGGTGATTGCCGGGCAGACGGCGCGCCATTCCCGGCGGTCACCACCCGTGTCGAAGAATCGTCTGATCGCCCGGGCACGGAAAAACGGACGGGGCCTGCCGCCACCCACCCCGTGGATGGTGCTCGGCAGGCCCCGACCGGTCATCGGATCGTCGACCGTGGCGGCGCAGCTCCCCAGTGCGCCGCCGGGTTCCGGACCCGTCCCGCTACTGCCCGCACGGCCCCGGCGGGACCGTCGGGCAGGGCGCGGGCACGGCTCAGCGGTGGTGGTGGTGGTGCTGCTGGTGGTGGTTGTGGTGGTGGTGCTGGTGGTGCTTGTGGTGGTGGTGCGGGGCCGGCGGCGGGCAGTGGTGCGGGGCCGGCGGGCAGTGGTGCACCGGCTTCGGCGCCGGGTGGCAGCCGCAGTCCACGTGCCGGATCGGCTCCGAGTGGCGCGGCGGGTCCCAGTGGCGGGACGGCTGCGAGCGCCGCGGGGTGTACGAGCGCCGGTGCTGGCCGGAGCCGAGCAAGTTACCCACGATCGGGTCCAGGGTCTTGCCCACGACCGGCACCGAACGCACGATCTTCCCCGGATCAGGCACCGTCGAGGTCGGGCTACCCGCGGGCAGGTCGTCCTGCAGCATCGGCAGGCCCGACGTGTCGACGGCGGCGAACGCGGAACCTGCCGCGACACCGGCCCCCGCGAGTGTCATGGCTCCGACGACACCAACGCGCCGGATGACAGTGGAAACCATGGCTGACTCCTCGATGTCACTGAACGCTTCTCCGCGTTCGGTGACCTCTTAAGCGCTGAGCCGTGATCTGTCGTTACGTACCTGAGCATCAGCTGGGAAAGTTACCCGAAATGGGTGAGAGTCAGCCTCCCGACGCCGGATCAACCGTCGCGAAGCGGACAGAACGGTCCTCAAGGCTGGCGTGCTCGGGGACGGCCGCCGCCATCGACGCCGCGATCGCCGGGCCCCTCGAGGCGGCGAGCGCGACGCTGAGTGATCGCCACCAGGGCTCCGACCAGCACCAGCAGCCACATCACCTGGAGTGTCGTGGGCGCGACGAGCACCAGCACCCCGGTGGCCACGACCGCGAAGGTCAGGCTCTCCTGTTCCGGCTCCACGGCGTCCCCGATCTCGCGCTCCGGCCGGGCTCCGCCGACGTGGCGGCCCGGTCGGAGTGGTTCGCCGGCCGGCAGCGCCCGGTTCATCCCGGTAGACCCGGGGCATGGAACGTGACTTCGTCGGACACGGGCCCGACGCCCCGCTCGCCGCCTGGCCCGACGGCTCCCTCGTGGCGGTCAACGTCGTCGTGAACGTCGAGGAGGGCGCCGAGGCCGCGTGGCCCGACGGCGAGGGCAACGATGCGTGGGGCGAGTACGCCCTCCCCGTCGACCCCGCGATCCGCGACCTGGGGACCGAGGGCCACTTCGAGTTCGGCAGCCGCGTCGGCATCTGGCGACTGGTGCGGCTGCTCGAACGCTTCGACGCCCCCGCGACGTTCGGCGTCTGCGCCCGCGCGCTCGAGCGCAACCCGCCCTTCGCGGCGTGGCTGCGGGCCAGCGCCCACGACGTGATCGGCCACGGCTACCGATGGGCGGAGGTGACGCGGATGAGCGAGGACGAGGAGCGCGCCGACCTCGAGCACGCGATGCGGGTGCTCCCCGAGCTCGTCGGTCGCCCGGTCCGCGGCTGGTACGTGCGCTCGTTCCCCAGCGAGCGCACCCGCCGCCTCGCCGCGGCCCACCCCGGCCTGGTCTATGACAGCGACGCGGTGAACGACGAGCTGCCCTACTGGACCCGGGTCGACGGGCGGCGCTGGCTCGTCGTCCCGTACTCGAAGGTCCACAACGACACGCGGTACTTCCTCGCTCCCACCTACGCGACCCCGCGGCACTTCGCGGAGACGCTCATCGGGGCGGCGGAGTTCCTCCTCGACGAGGCCCGCCACGGCGCCGGTGCCCGCCTCATGACGATCGGTCTGCACCCGCGCTGGAGCGGGCAGGCCGCGCGGGCGGGCGCCGTCCGCGACGTCCTCGCCCACCTCACCACGCGGCCCGGGATCTCCCTGGTGCACCGCGAGCGCATCGTCGAGTGGTGGACCGAGGCGACCGGGTGACCACCCCGACGGAGCCCGTCGGGGCGGTCCGCCGGGGTCAGCCGCGGAGGGACTGGATCCGGTCGAGCACGGTCTTGCGGTTGTGGGTGCGTCGCTCGTAGGCGTCGACCTTCTCGAGGTCGACGGCCGAG
>JAVXWR010000558.1:0-3840 GCA_032230725.1 Actinomycetota bacterium | reverse complement strand
GAGGGCGGCGTCGACGTCCTCGGCGCGGGACACGTCGCAGGTCACGGCCAGCGCCTGCCCACCGTCGTCCTCGATCATCTCGGCCGTTTCCTGCACCCCGGCGGTGGCGATGTCGGCCACGACCACCGCCGCGCCCTCATGGGCGAACGCCAGTGCCGTGGCCCGCCCGATTCCGGTCGTCGCGCCGGTCACGAACGCCACCTTGTCCTCGAAGCGGCGGCTCACGGAGTCACCAGCACCTTGAGCGACTCGCGGTCGGCCATGGCCCGGTAGCCGTCGGGGACGCCGTCGAGGCCGACGGTGCGGTCGAAGACCTTGCCGGGTTCGATGCTGCCGTCGAGGACGTGGGGGAGCAGGGTCTCGATATAGGCGCGGGTCGGCGCGGGACCGCCGGTGAGGGTGACGTTGCCGCCGAAGAGGCTGCCGAACCCGACGGGGGCCTCCTCGTACTGCGGCACGCCCACGCGGCTGATGACCCCGCCGGGTCGGACGACGCCGTAGGCCTGCTCGTAGGCGGGGCGGGCGCCGACGGCTTCGAGCACGACGTGGGCGCCCTCGCCGCGGGTGAGCTCGCGGACCTTGGCGATGCCCTCGTCGCCGCGCTCGGCGACGACGTCGGTGGCGCCGAACTCTCGGCCGAGGTCGGTGCGGCTCTTGTGGCGGCCCATGAGGATGATCCGCTCGGCGCCCAGCAGCTTCGCCGAGGCCACGGCCAGCAGTCCGACGGCGCCGTCCCCGACGACGGCGACGGTGCTTCCCGTGGTGACGCCGCCGCGGACGGCGGCGTGGTAGCCGGTGCCGAAGACGTCGGAAAGGGTGAGCAGCGAGGGAGCGAGGGCAGAATCGGGCGCGCCGGGCAGCTTCGCGAGGGTGCCGTCGGCGAGGGGGACACGGATCGCCTCGGCCTGTCCGCCCTGCTGGCCGGGCTCGTCCCAGAACCCGCCGTGCACGCACGAGGTCTGCAGGCCCTCGCGGCAGAACGCGCAGGTGCCGTCGGAGTAGGCGAACGGCGCGACGACGAAGTCGCCCGCCGTCACGCCGGTGACGTCAGAGCCGACCTCCTCGACGACGCCGAGGAACTCGTGGCCCATGCGGGCCGGACCGTCCGCGGACGACATCGAGCCGTAGGGCCACAGGTCACTGCCGCAGATGCAGGACGTCGTGATGCGCACCAGCGCATCGGTGGGCTGCTCGATGCCGGGGTCGGCCACGTTCTCCACGCGGACATCGCCCGCGCTGTACATCAGGGTCGCCTTCATCATGTGTTCTCCAGATCGATCGGGTTCGACGTCGACACGACCCGCATCGCGGACGCGGTGACAGGCGGCATCGGGAGGGGTGCTGGCAGCACCCCGGTGCGCGGCGAGGAGGTCACGGTGTCGCCTCGCCGGCGGCCTGCTGGTACTGCTCGTCGGTCACCGGTTCGAGCCAGGTGGTGCCGTCGCCGTCGCCGGTGCCTTCGAGCAGGGCGTAGTGGCACATGAGGTTGCCCTCGGTGGCGCCGTGCCAGTGCTCTTCGCCGGGTGGGGTCCAGACGGTGTCGCCGGGACGCATCCGGATGACGGTGCCGTTGCGGTTGACGACGAGCCCCTCGCCGTCGGTGCAGCGCAGGAGCTGGCCCATCGCGTGGGAGTGCCAGTTCGTGTGCGCGCCGGGGGTGAAGCGCACGAGGCTCGCGAGGAGCCGGGACGGCTCCTTCGGGGTGTGGAGGACGTCGACGTAGACGTCGCCGGTGAAACGCTCGGCGGGCGCCTTCGCCGTCGGGGTGACGGTGTCGAGTTCCATCGTCGTGGTTCCTCTCGGGTGTGCTCAGGCCTGGTCGTGCTGCTCGAGGACGGTCTCGAGCCGGCCGAGGGCGGTGACGGCGTTGGGCCAGCCGGCGTAGAAGGCGAGGTGGGTGATGGCCTCGACGAGCTCGTCGCGGCTCAGGCCGTTCTCCATGGCGCGGTCGAGGTGGAAGCCCTGCTGCTCGGTGCGGTAGAGCGAGACCAGGGCAGCGACGGTGATGAGGCTGCGATCGCGCTTGGAGAGCTCGGGGCGTTCCCAGACGTCGCCGAAGAGCACCTCGGTGTTGAGCTCGGCGAGCTTGGGGGCGAGGGCGAGCGGGTTCTCGGCCATCGTCGGGGATCCTTTCGTCAGGGGTGTCTCACGCGGCGGAGGCCATGGAGCGGGAACTGGTGCCGGCTCGGGAATCGGGGCGGTCCCGGACCAACAGCACGAGGACGGCGCAGGCCAGGGAGATCGCAGCGGTGACGACGACGGTGGTGTTCCAGCCGGCGAGCACCCCCGCCGGGCCGACTCCGGACGCCCCGATGATGACCGCGCACACCGTGATGCCGACCGCGGAGCCGACGTAGCGGGCGGTGTTGTTGGCCCCGGAGCCCATGGCGGTGCGGTCGGCCGGGACGCTGGCCACCGCCTGGCGTCCCAGGGCGGCGTTCAGCACCCCGTTGGCCGCCCCGGCGACCAGGGTCAGCAGCACCCCGGCCGAGGCCACGACCACAGTCGGATCGGCGCGGTCTTCGACGCGGACGTCGCCGGGGGCGCGCCCTAACGCTCCTCGCACGGTGGTTCCTCTCTTCCGACGTGCTGGCCTCCCGAGAGAACGCCTCATCGCGGGCGCGTGGGAGGTGCCCTCGACACTGGGGTCACGAGGGGGGTGCTGCCGGCACCCCTCAGGCCAGCACCCCGCAGACGCCGGCCGCCGGTCCTACCGTGGGGGCATGACTGGTGGCACCGACAACCGTGTCGAGCTCGGCGAGTTCCTGGCCTCGCGGCGGGCCCGGCTCACTCCCGACCAGGTCGGGCTGCCGGTCTACGACGCCGGCAAGCGCCGGGTGCCCGGATTGCGTCGCGGCGAGGTTGCCACCCTGGCCGGTCTGTCGGTGGACTACTACACACAGCTTGAGCGCGGGAAGGCCGCGGGCGTCTCCGAGCCCGTGCTCGACGCCATCGCGCGGGCGCTGCAGCTCGACGAGGCCGAGCGCAGCCACCTGGCCGACCTGCACCGCAGCGCCACCACGAGCCCCCAGCGGGCCCGCTCGCGGCCGAGGCGGGCCACCGCCGGCCGGCCCACGGTCCGTCCGATGCTGCGGCGCGTGCTCGACGCGCTGGCGTTGCCGGCGATGGTGGGCAACGCCCGCCAGGACCTCGTGGCTGCCAACGCGCTGGGCTACGCCTTCTACGCGCCGCTCTACCCCGATCCGCAGAACCCCGACCCGGGCGCGCCGGTGAACTTCGCGAGGTTTTGCTTCCTCGACCCCGCCGCACCGGAGTTCTATCCCGACTGGGAGTTCATGGCCGACGTCGCGGTCAACAACCTGCGCACCGAGGCCGGGCGCGACCCCTACGACCGCGACGTCTCCGACCTCGTGGGGGAGCTCTCGACCCGCAGCGAGGAGTTCCGGGTCCGCTGGGCCAAGCACAACGTGCGCCTGCACCGCACCGGTACCAAGCGCTTCCACCACCCGATCGTCGGCGACATCGAGGTCGGATACGAGACCCTGCCGCTGCCCGCCGACCCCGGCCTCCGGCTCACCGTCTACAGCCCCGAACCCGCCACCCCGTCCGCCGACGCCCTGACCCTGCTCGCATCCTGGGCCGCCACCACGGCCCAGAACTCGATGACGGTCGGCGACCAGCACACCACCAGTTGACCCATGGCTGCCCGCGAGCCCGACACCCGCTCGCCCGGGCTCGCGCGCAAGAACCCCGGTGTAGTAGAGGAGGCCGGCCTCGTGGGTCACGACCTCGCTCCGGCCGACACGGGCGGGGGCGCAGAACATCTGGCCCTTCGCGCTCGCCGTCATCGTCGGTGCGCCGACGCCGTGCGGGGGCTTG
>JAVXWR010000549.1:0-3619 GCA_032230725.1 Actinomycetota bacterium | reverse complement strand
TGGCGACCGGCGTCTCGCCGCTCGCCGCCACGAACTCGGCGGCGGCGGGTGCGGACAGCCCCGGAAGCGCACCCGGCGCCGCGTCGGTGACCCGCAGGTCGAAGCCGTCGAGGACCGACCGCACGTGCGCCTCGGCGTCGGCGGGCGACCGGTCCGGGGCGAAGCGGAAGTTGACCGTGACCTCGGCGGCGTCGGGGACGACGTTCCCCGCCACGCCGCCGCCGATCCGCACGGCCTGCAGCCCCTCGCGGTAGACGCAGCCGTCGATGTCGACCTCGCGGCCCTCGTACGCCGCGAGCCGCGCGAGCACCGGGGCGGCCGCGTGGATCGCGTTCTCCCCCAGCCAGGCGCGGGCGGAGTGCGCGCGCCGGCCGTACAGCTCCACGACGACGCGCATCGTGCCCTGGCAGCCGCCCTCGACCAGGCCCGACGTCGGCTCCCCGAGGATCGCGAGGTCCGCGTCGAGCCAGTCGCGCCGGTCGCGCTCGACGTGGTTGAGCCCGTTGCGGACCGCCTCGACCTCCTCGCAGTCGTAGAGCACGAGGGTGACGTCGTGCGCGGGTTCACGGATCGCGACGGCGAGGTGCGCCATGATCGCGACGCCCGCCTTCATGTCGGAGGTCCCGCACCCGTAGAGCAGGTCGCCCTCGCGGCGCGAGGGGACGTTGCCGGCGATCGGCACGGTGTCCAGGTGCCCGGCCAGCAGGACGCGGCGGTCGCGGCCGAGCGCGGTCCGCGCCAGCACCGTCTCGCCCAGGCGCACCACCTCGAGGTGCGGCTCGCGGCGCAGCGCCGCCTCGACCGCGTCGGCGAGCACCTTCTCCTCGCCCGAGACGCTCGGCACGTCGACGAGCGCCGCCGTGAGGTCGACGGGGTCGGCGTGCAGGTCGATGCCTGGGTCTCCGCTCACGACGACCCAGCCTAGGAGGCTCCCGATAGGCTGGGCGGCGATGAGCATCCCGGCCACCGAGACCCCCACCCGCGCCGTCGGCGTCGGCCTCGCGACCGTCGCCCTCGACGGCACCGTCCTCGACACCTGGTACCCGCTGCCCGAGCTCACGGAGGTCGATCCGGTCACCGGGGAGCCCGGCACCGTCCTCATCCCGGCCGGGGAGCTGGAGCCGTCACTGATCGACGCCCTGGGCACCGACGAGGACCGGGGCGTGGAGGTCGTGGCGGTGCGCACCGTCGCCGACCTGACCGGCCCGCCGGCGAGCGCCTACGACGTGTACCTGCGCCTGCACCTGATCTCGAACCGCCTCGTGCGCCCGCACGGCGTGGACCTGACGGGCCTGTTCGGTCTGCTCGCCAACGTCGTGTGGACGAATCACGGCCCCTGCCCGGTGCCGGACTTCGAGCGGGTCCGGGCGCGGCTGCGGGGGCGGGGACCGGTGACGGTGTACGCCGTCGACAAGTTCCCGCGGATGGTCGACTACGTGGTCCCCTCCGGGGTCCGCATCGGCGACGCCGACCGGGTCCGCCTCGGCGCGCACCTCGCCGAGGGCACGACCGTGATGCACGAGGGCTTCGTCAACTTCAACGCCGGCACGCTCGGGGCGTCGATGGTCGAGGGCCGGATCTCCGGCGGCGTCGTCGTCGGGGACGGCTCCGACGTCGGCGGCGGCGCGTCGATCATGGGCACGCTCTCCGGAGGCGGCAAGGAGGTCATTTCGATCGGCGAGCGCTGCCTGCTCGGCGCCAACGCCGGGATCGGGATCTCCCTCGGCGACGACTGCGTGGTCGAGGCCGGGCTCTACGTCACCGCCGGCACCCGCGTGAGCCTGATGGAAGGGGAGCACGCCGAGAGTGGCAGCGTCGTGAAGGCCGTCGAGCTCTCCGGCCGCTCCGGCCTGCTGTTCCGCCGGAACTCGACGACGGGCGCCGTCGAGGCCATGCCCCGCACCGAGGCCGCGAAGGTCGAGCTGAACGAGGCACTGCACGCCAACTAGGTGCGCTCCGCGCTCGTGTGCACTTTCGGTGGCTATGACGACCGAAAGTGCTCACGAGCGCGCAGCGCACCTACCTACTCCCGCCAGGCCAGCGCGAGCATGAGGCGGGCCCGCACCGCGGGGTCGTCGAGCGAGTCGCCGTACAGCTCGTGCAGCCGACCCATCCGGTACCGGACGGTCTGGGGATGGACGTGCAGCTCCCCGGCCATCGCCCGCCGGTCGCCCATGTGCCGCAGCCAGGACCGCAGCGTCTCGCGCAGCCGTTCGCGCGACGAGGGCGAGGACGCCTCGAGCGGGGCGAGGACCTGGTCGCCGAGGGCGTCGAGCAGCCGGTGGTCGCGGTGCACGATGATCGCGTCGAGGTGGTCGGCGACGAAGACCGGGTCGTCGGAGAGCAGGTGCTCCTTGGTCAGGCGCGCCGCGATCTCGGCGAAGTGCAGACTCCGGGCCAGCTGCTCGGGCGGCACCGCGGCGCCGACCGTCGCGTGGGCGCCGCGCAACAGGCCGGTCAGCGCGGCCCGTTCCGTCGGGCGCGGCCCGCGCGGGACGACCGCCCCGAGCAGCGGCGGGCGGCGGATCGGCAGCGAGCGCGCGTCGAGCCGCGACAGGGCCCGCCGTCCGGACGCGTCGTCGGGCTCGACGAGCACCACCGACACCTTCTCCGGCACCGGCCAGTCCGCCCGGCGGGCCGCCGCGCGCACCGCCGCCGGGTCGGTCGACTCCGAGAGCATGAGGTCGACGAGCTCGTCGCGGTGCCGCTCGCGCAGCGCGCCCGCCTCCTCCTGCTCGAGCACGTAGCCGTGCGCCGAGGCCGACGAGAGCTGGTCGACGAAGAAGAACACCGTCTCGGCGAGGGCGGCCAGCATGCCCGGATCGAGCCCGACCTCGAGCGCCGCGGCCGCCACGTGGCGCCAGAAGACCCGGACCCCGATCTGGTAGACAGCGAGCAGATCGAGCAGGTCCCGGCCCTCACGCCACTGCGAACGTCCGAGCTGCTCGAAGAACTCGCGCTCGGCCGGGCGGTCGATCGCGCCGTCGTTCGTCAGCGAGACGATGCGTCCGAGGACCCCGATGACGCCGGCCGTGACCTCCTGCTCGTGCGCGGCGAGGAACTCCGCGTAGTCCGGCACGCGCTCCTCGAGCGCCTCGCGGACCTCGACCATGAGATCGGGGACCCGCCGACCGACGGCCGCGGAGAGGGCGTCGAGTGACGGCGCCGAGATCTCGGTCAAACCCCACCTCTGCCTTCGGACGGACCGCAGTGTTCGGGCGGCCCTGCCGAGCTCGACCGTAGTCCGGCGCGATCTGTGTCGCGATGACAAATTCGGGTGTTCGAACTGAACGTCCGGGTCAAGACTTGTCGCGTCCACCACAAGCAGCATCAAGAGCCATGGAAGGACGTGCGCCGGCCGTCGCCGGCGGGGAGTCGCGGTTGCGGGCCGCGGAGCGGGCGGAGAACTTCCCGGTCGCGCTGCGCGTCCTCCCCGCACGTCGCCGCGCGGTGCTGCGCAGCATCTACGACGTCGTCCGGACGGTGGACGACGTCGGCGACGAGGGCCACCTCGGGCCGGGCGAACGCCTCGCGGCGCTCGAAGCCCTCGACGACGACCTCGACCGCGTCTTCACGGGGACGGACCCCCGCTCCCCGGTGGTCGCCGCCCTGGCCCCGC
>JAVXWR010000548.1:0-9229 GCA_032230725.1 Actinomycetota bacterium | reverse complement strand
CACGACCTTGGGAGCACGACATGACCGACATCCGCATCCCTGCCCGCGCGGCGGTCCGCCGCGGCGAGGTGCGCATCGTGCTCGTCGACGACCACGCGATCGTCCGCCAGGGTCTGCGCTCGGTCCTCGAGCGCGAGCCGCAGCTCTCGATCGTCGGCGAGGCGTCCAGCGCCGCCGAGGCCCTCGCCGTCGTCGCCCACGAGCGCCCGTCGATCGTGCTGCTCGACCTCAAGCTCTCGACCAGCTCCGACTCCGAGGGCCTGCAGCTGTGCCGCCAGCTCACGGCGGCCCACCCCGGGGTCGGGGTGCTGGTCCTGACGACGTTCCTCGACGACCGCCTCGTCGTCGAGGCCGTGCACGCCGGCGCCCGCGGTTACGTCGTCAAGGACGTCGACACCACCGAGCTGATCGCCGCGATCCGGGCCGTGTCGCGGGGGGAGTCGGCCTTCGACTCGCGGTCCGCGGCGGCGGTGGTGCGCTCGCTCAACGGTCAGCAGCCGCACGGCGAGACGTTGACGGGCCGTGAGCTCGACGTCCTGCGGCTGCTCGCCCGCGGCATGAGCAACCGCACGATCGGCCGGGAGCTGTTCATCTCGGAGACGACGGTGAAGTTCCACGTCGGCAACCTCATGCGCAAGCTCGACGTCTCCCGCCGAGCCGAGGCGGTGTACGCGGCCTCGAAGATGGGGCTCATCTAGTCGCCCCAGGCGGGTCCCGAGCAAGATCAGGAGCGCTGGGCGCAGCTCCGACGCGGGCGGATCGTGCGTAGCGTGCCCCTCGTGTGGGTGGACCGACGACGAGGAGGTCGGTTGTCCGGCGTCGGGGCACGTGACGACGAGATCGCCGCTGCCCTGCCCGGCGACGGGATCGTGCCCGACGCGCAGGTGACGATGGACCGCGCCTTCGACCTGCCCGCCCCACCGGGGGCCGTCTGGCCGTGGTTCGCCCAGCTCGGGAAGAACCGGGCCGGCTGGTACCTCCCGGCGTGGGTGGAGCGGCCGGTCCCCGCCCGCCGCCGCGCCCTGCGCCGGATCGAGCCGACGCTGCAGCAGTTCGTCCGCGGCGACGTCATCGACGACTGGGGCGGCCGCGACGCCACCTTCACGATCGAGATCCATGACCCGCCGTCGACGCTCGTGCACTCCTCGCGCCGCGGCGCTCTACGCATCAGCTGGGCGATCGTCCTCCGACCCGAGGGCGGCGGATCGCGCGTCCACCTGCGCTTCCGCATCGCCGGGGTGCGCCGGGTGTGGCTCGTGCGCACCGGAGGCGAGCTGGCGGATCTCCTGACGGTGGCCGGGCTCGCCGCGGGTCTGCGCGAGCGGGTGACCGCCCGGCCATGACCTACTCGGCCGACGCGTCGTAGCGCATGAGGCCGATCGGCGTGCCCGACGGGTCGGCGACGAAGGCGAGCTCACCGACTCCGGAGATCACCGTCGCCTCCATGAGCACCCGCCCTCCCGTGGCGCGCGCGGCGGCGCAGCAGGCGGCGACGTCGTCGACCGCGACCGTGATCTCCACCGGTGCCGCGGTCCCGTCGTCGAACCGCCGACGGCCCTGCAGCGCTCCCAGCGGGCCGGGCGCGGCACCGTCGGGACCGTGGATCTGGAAGAACTCCGGCGGCCCCCACGGCACGAACCGCCAGTCGAGGACCTTCTCGTAGAAGGTCCGGCTCGCGTCGAGGTCGTCGGCATTGACGGCGAAGTGGGCCACGGTCCCGGCCGGAAGGCGTTCGTCCATGCCGGGAATCCTGGCGGGGCCGGTACTGGCGCTCCACCGTCCCGCGTGGCGCGAGATCGGGTACGCGAGCGCGTTCGGCGCCATGGTGCGCTCCGAGCTCGGCCACTCCCCGGGCCCGGTGGGCAGCGACCCGGGCGTCAGGTGAACACCACGTCCACCGTGGCGATCGCCTCCGGGTCGGCGACCAGCTCGACCCCGGTGATCCGGCCGTCGAGCACCGTGATCCGGAACAGCGACACCGTCCGGCCGCCCATCGCGAACGCCAGGCCGGGCTCGCCGTCGAGCAGGGCAGGCGCCGCGGCGCGGGCCCGCCCGGCGAACACCCGCGCCACGGCGTCCGCCCCGGCGACCTGCGGGGCCAGCTCCGGCGCACCCCGCCCGGCGTTCGCCGCCGCGAGCGACACGGCGACGGCGTCGGCGCGCAGCACGACGTCGGGGTCGAGGACGGTGAGCAATGCGCCGAAGTCGCCCTCGCGCGACGCCGTCAGGAACGCCTCGACGACCTGCCGTCGGCGTGCGACGTCGTCGCCACCGGCCGTCGAGCCGCCGCCGCGCACCCGACGCCGGGCGCGGCTCGCGAGCTGACGGGTCGCGGGCACGGAGCGCTCGACGATCGGGGCGATCTCGTCGAAGGGCAGCCCGAAGACGTCGTGGAGCACGAAGGCCAACCGCTCGGCCGGTGCGAGGGTGTCGAGCACCAGCAGGAGCGCGGGACCCACCGCATCGGCGGCCAGTGCCTGCTCCTCGGGGCCGGGCTCGTCGGCGCTCGAGGTGTCGCGCTCCTCGACCGTCGGGTCCTCGGGATGGGTGCGCCGGGCGCGCAGCAGGTTGAGCGCGATCCGCGCGACGACCGTGGTCAGCCACGCGGCGAGGTTCTCGATGCCCGGGTCCCCCGCGGCGTGCGCGCGCTGTAGACGCAGCCAGGCCTCCTGGACCGCGTCGTCGGCCTCGCCGGTGTGGCCGAGCAGGCGCTGCGCGACCGCCAGCAGGCGCGGTCGGTGGGCGGTGAAGTCGGTCGCGAGCGCTTCGTTCGGGTCCATCTGTCACGTTCCTCCGCGCGTCGGTGTCATCACTCTGACCGACCGGCCCGGCAGAACGTGACCGGCGGTCCGAGACTTCAGGAGCACCCATGACCACGACGACCACACTCCAGGCGCGCATGTCGAACCCGGCCGCCCTGCTGCCGGGGGTGGGCGAGGCGATCGGCGGGCTGGCGGCCGCGGCCCGCTCGGGCGGGCTGCCCGAGCACCTGCTCGACCTCGTGCACCTGCGGTGCAGCCTCATCAACGGCTGCGCGTCGTGCGTGTACGCGGGGACGACGGGAGCCCGCGCCTCCGGGGAGACCGACGACCGCCTCGCCACGGTCGCCGTCTGGCGCGAGGCGCCGTGGTTCACCGACGCCGAGCGCGCCGCGCTCGACCTCGCCGAGCACGTCACGCGCCTGGCCGATCGGTCCGACGCCGTCCCGGACGCTGTCTGGACGGAGGCGACCCGCCACTTCGACGAGCCCGCCCTCGCCGCGCTGCTGCTGTGGATCGCGACGTCGAACCTGTTCAACCGCATGAACGTGCCGATCCACCAGCCGGCCGGGGCGGGGTGGTGAGCCGGGGCGTGTCGATCAGGGGAGCGTCGTTCAGGGAAGCGTCGTTCAGGGGAGCGGCGTGAGCATGCGGTGCGGCGTGCGGAGGGCGCGGCTGACCGGGTCGTCACGGCGCGGCTGGTCCGGCCCGCCCTCCGGGCGCACGACGAGGTCCGCCGGGCCGGGCACCGAGCCGCAGGCGGGGCAGCGTCCGTCGGTCGCGGTGTCCGGCTCCCCGCCGGCGGGGCAGCCCGCGTGAGCGAAGCGGCGCACCGTCCCGCCGCCGGCCCGCTGGCCGGACTCGCCCCAGGAGGCGAGCGCCCGCAGCGCAGGCCACAGCGACGTCGCCGTCTCCGTGACCCGGTAGCCGGCCGGGTCACGCTCGAGGATCCCCGCCTCGACGAGCCGGGCGAGGCGGTCCGAGAGCACGGCGCGCGGGACGTCGAGGTGGGCGACGAGGTCGGCGAAGCGGTGGACGCCGAGGAAGCAGTCGCGCAGGACCAGGAGCGTCCACCGGTCCCCGACCACCTCGAGGGCGCGCGCGATCGCGCAGTCCTGCTGCGGATACCCCTGGCCGAGCGGCACGGCGTCGAGGATACCGCTCGATCGGTTCAATGACCGAACCGCTCGTGCTAGCGTCTCGGACCGTGCGGTCCAGTTCCGGCGCCACGGTCGCCGTCGCCTCTGCGGCGACCTTCCTCGCCCTCGTCTCCTTCACCACGCCGCTCGCGACGTTGCCGACGACGGCGGCCGCGCTCGGCTCCGGCCCCGAGGGGCAGGCGTGGATCCTCAGCTCGATGAGCATCGGGCTCGGCGTCGCGCTCCTGCCCGGCGGCGCGGTCGCCGACGACCTCGGACGGCGCCGCGCGCTCGTCCTCGGCAGCGCCGTGCTGGTGATCTCGTCGGTGGTGTGCGCGCTGGCCCCGACGACGGCGGTGCTCGTCGCCGGGAGGATCGGCGCGGGTGTGGGCGGGGCGGCGCTGATCGCCGCCGGGCTCGGGCTGATCGGTCACGCCTTCCCCTCCGGGTCGCCGGAGGCGCGGCGGGCGAGCGGGGTGTGGGGAGCGGCGCTCGGCGGCGGGATCGCGGTCGGTCCGCTGCTCGCCACCGGGGCGCAGGAGCTCGGGGGCTGGGCGGCCGCCTACTGGCTGGAGGCGCTGCTCGCGGTGGTCCTCGGCGTCGTCGCCCGGTTCGTGCTCGACGAGTCCCGCGCCGATCGGCCCCGCCCGGTCGACGGACCCGGGGTGGTGCTGCTGGCCGCCGGCGTCGGAGTGCTGCTCACCGGCCTGGTCGAGGCACGCGGCGGGCCGGGTCGGCCGCTCGTGATCGTGCTGGTGCTCGGCGGGCTCGTGCTGCTCGGGGTCTGGCTCGTCGTGGAGCACCGCCGCGCCGCACCGATGATCGACCCCGAGCTCTTCCGGTCGCCGCCGTTCCTCGCCGCGACCCTGGGGGCGCTCGCGACGGGCGCGGGGATCATCTCGACGACGTCGTTCCTGCTCACCGTCATGTCACGGGGTCTGGGCGCGTCGCCGGTGATCGGGGCGGTGGTGCTGCTGGCGTGGTCGGCCACGGGCGTGGTCACCTCGCTGCTCGCGCGCCGGATCCCGGCGACGGTGAGCGCGCGGATCCAGCTGGCGGTCGGGCTCGTCGTGGTCGCCGTCGGGCAGTTGATGCTGCTGGGGGCCACGCCGGAGTCCTCGCCGTGGCGCTACGTCCCCGGCCTGCTCGTCGCCGGGGTCACGAGCGGGGTGGTCAACTCCGCGCTCGGGCGTGAGGCGGTCGCGAGCGTGCCGCCCGGGCGCGTGGCGATGGGCAGCGGCGCGAACAACACCGCCCGCTATGTCGGGTCGGCCATCGGCACCACGGTCGTCGCGGTCGTCGCGACCCGGCCCGGCCTGCCGTCGGGACCGGTGGGCCTGCTCCAGGGGTTCGACACGGCCGTCGTCGTCGCCACCGCCTTCTCGGTCCTCGGCGCGCTCGCGGTGTTCGCGTGCCGCCCGCGCCGAGGGAGCACGTCTCTCCGGGGGGACAGGGCGGTGCCGGAACGGGCAGACTCGGTGGATGGACAAGGCAGCGCTCGCCGAGACCCAGGGCCCCCTCAAGCAGCAGTACCGTGACGATCCCGAGTCGGCCACCGTCGTCCTCAAGGCGGACGGTGACCTCGACGGATCGGGCATCGCGTGCCGCGTGCAGACCGCGCAGGCGATGGTCGAGGCAGGCCTGCACCCCGCGACCGGCGGCACGGGTGAGCTGCTGTGCTCCGGGGACATGCTGCTCGAGGCCCTCGTCGCCTGCTCCGGGGTGACGCTGCGCGCGGTCGCCACGTCGATGGGGGTCGAGGTCCGCGGCGGGACGATCCACGCCGAGGGCGACCTCGACTTCCGCGGGACGCTGGGCGTGGCGAAGGACGCGCCCGTCGGCTTCAAGGACATCCGGCTGTCGTTCGACCTCGACACCGACGCCGACGACGAGACCCTCGCGACGCTGCACAAGCTCACCGAGCGGTACTGCGTCGTCTACCAGACGCTCGTCCACTCGCCGCAGGTCTCGCTGGACCTGTCCACGCAAGGGGCCGCCGCTCAGGCCTGACCGGCCCGGGCCCGGCCCGTCGCTCAGTCGGTGTGCTGCGGGTCGTAGTGGATGTTCGTGAACGGGGTCCCGGCCTCGATCATCGTGGCGACCGTCGAGCGCACCATCGCCGGCGAGCCGGAGACGACGACCTGGCGGTCCGCCCAGGCGCCGTACCGGGCCACGACCTGGCCGAGCGTGCCCGTCTCCGCGCCGTGGCGGCCGCCGTCCTCCTCGACGACCGGGACGACGGTGAGCCACGGGTGGTCCTGGGCCATCCGGCGCAGGGTGTCGACGTCGTAGAGCGAGTCCCAGGTGCGCCCGCCGACGAACAGCGTCACCTTGCGGTCGGACCCGTCGAGCATGATCTGCTCGATCAGCGCCCGAGCCGGCGTGAGGCCGGTGCCGCCGGTGACCATGAGCAGGTCCGCGCGCGAGCGCGGGTTCAGGGTCATCTGGCCCATCGGCGCGCCGATCCGCCACACCTCGCCGACGTTGACGTGCGCGACCATCGCCCGACTCACCCAGCCGCCGGGGACGGTGTGGACGTGGAACTCCAGCACGCAGTCGGACCCGGGCGCGTTCGCCGGTGACAGCGTGCGCCACATCCGCGGCCGCTGGGGGATCTCGACGGAGACGTACTGGCCGGCGAGGTAGGGCACGGGTTGGCTGGTCTGGACCCGGATCACGGCGACGTCGGAGCTCACGCGGCGGTGCTCCACGACCCGCGCCATCCAGACGGCCGGCCCCTGCTCGGCGTCGGCGGCCTCGGTCATGACCTGCGAGAGCAGGCCGTAGGCGCGGAGCCACGCGTGCTCGGTCGCCGCGCTCCAGTGCGGCCCGGAGATCTCCTTGAGCGCGCCCACGAGGGCCTCGCCGACCTTGTCGTAGTGCCCGCCGACGACCCCGAACTTGCGGTGGTCGCGGCCGAGCTGGCGCAGGAACACCGCGAGCTCGTCGGGACGGTCGACCATCTGGACGAAGTGGATCAGCGCCCGCAGCAGCCGGGTCCGCTGGGTCTCCATCGACGCCGGGAACAGGTCGCGGGTCTCGGGCGCGATCTGGAAGAGCAGGCCGTAGAACAACTGGGTCAGCTCGTCGGCGCGCGGCGCGATCGCCGCGAAGCTCGCGCGGACCACGGCCACCATGTCAGCGGTGTCGTCCGGCAGTGCGGCGGCGCCCCAGGAGCCGGACGGGCTCCAGGTGTCGGCGGGCTCGCGCGGAGCGGGTGGCTCGAACGGGGCCGGTGCGGCCAGGGCGTCCAGTCCCGGCGTGGACAGCGGGTCCATCCGGAGCGGGGCTTCGCGCGGCATCGGGGCGTCGAGCGGGGGTGCGTCGGTCCACGCCGGCGTGTGCCAGGGCGCGAGGGGCGTGGAGTCGGTGATCGCGTCCGCCGGGTCGTCGACGGTGCTGACGCTGCCGTACCCGGACGACCACGGCCCGTCGTCGTCATCCGGCCGGGCGTGCCGGCCACGAGGCGCCGCGGGCGGGCGGTCCCGGGACCCGCTCGCCGGGGAGTACGCCTCGGAGGACCACCCGGTGGATGCGTCGTCGCGCCGGTCGTCGGCGATGTCGAACAGCGAGTTGTTCGGGTCGTAGGACCCGTATCCGGAGCGCCCGCGCCACGCCGCCTGCGCGCCGGACGCCCCGTACTCCCCGAGGCCGAACGCGTTGGGTCCCGTCACCGGGTTCCGCCGGAGCTCGCCGGTGTCCAGTCGTCCGTCGCGCGCGTCGGGGAGGGACCACCCGGGTTCGTCGCGGTCGGTGCCCTGGCCAGGGGGCGGTGGCGGAGCGGGGTCGTACGGAGGAGCCGGGGGTCCGGCGAGACCGTGACGTCCCGCGCCGGGGCCGTCGTTCCTCGCTGCGGACACTCCGTTCGACTCCTCATCTCCCGATGACTCGCACCGCCCCCCGCGGGGGACCACCACCGGTGGTTTCTGGCGCGCGACGCTACTCCCCGTTCCCAAGCGGACGTCCGCTGAATCAGGTCGTGCGGTCAGCGCACGGACGGGTCCGGTGAGCGGTGGGAGACGGTCCCACGATCCGGCGTCGATCGACACTCGGTGAGCACCGGGCGGTGCTCGTGTCTCACTCCTGGGGGGCGTCCTCGTCGGAGGTCGGGAGCGTGCCCGTGGTCGCGGCGGGGTCCTGCGGGGCCGAGCGGGTCGGGCTCGCGGGACCGGTGACGGTCGCCGGGAGTGTCGAGCGCTGGGCCGCGGGTCGCGGGGCGGCGGAGGAGATGCGGGTGCGGGCCGGGCGGGTCGTGGTGGAGCGCGGCGTGGCGGAGCGGGCCGTGGTCGGGGTGGGGTGCGAGGAGGTGGGACGGGCACGCGTCGTGGTCGGGACCGGACGTGCGGCCGTCGACCGAGGGGCCCGCGTCGTCGGGGCGCTCGCCTGGTGACCGACCGGAGCCGGGACCGCGGCGGACGGGGACGCGTGGTGGTCGCTGGTACGGATGAGGTCGGCGCCCGCGACCGCAGGGTCGGCGACGGAGCCGCCGGATGCGGTGCCGCCACCGGCGCCCTCCGACGTCGTCGTCGGCAGGGCCGACGCGGGATCGGCGAGCGCAGGCGCAGGACTGGCGGGCAGGATGCCCTCGACGCCGGTCGGGGTCAGGCCGAGGGCCAGGCCCACGCCGCCGATGCTCAGCGCGCCGAAGGCCGCGACGGCGGCGGGCACGGCGGTCGCGCGGCGCCGGCGACCACGGGCGGCCCGGGGAGCGGCCTCGTCCAGCAGTGCGGCCATCTCGTCGGCGCGCCGGCGCATCTCGGCAGGGCGCCTCCGTCGGCCGGTCTCGCCGGCACGACTCCGTCCGCCTCGGCTCACGCGAGGTCCTCCCGCCGTCGTCTCGTCACGCACGGTCCACGTGACGACTACTCCCGGTCGCCGGGTCAGGGTGCCAGACGTCCGGCGGCGTGGTCATCGGGGTCGGGGGTGGAGGGCCAGGACGAGTGACGCCCTGTGAGAGCGTGCCGACTCCGATGGATGAGTCATGGCCCCACGCGGGGGTTTTGGTGCGGCCCTGCCGCATCCGGATCGGGCAGGACCGTGCCCGGCCCAGACGGTGCGACACCCGTTCGGGCAGCATCGACGACCGACTCTCCGTGGCGCGACGTGCGTCGTCTGCGGGGGCGGCCGAGCCGGTACCGCTCGGGCCCGGGCGTGGGATGGATCGTGATCGAACCGTGACCCGTGTCCGGGGGCCGGTGCTGGGCTTTCCGGGCCGTGACTGTCGGACCCTCGAACTAGCGTTCGATGCATGGTGATGGCGGTGGGCTGGGGCGTCGAGTTCGGCCCCGACGACGAGGACGCCGTCGCCGACGACGACGTGGGCCGGCCCGA
>JAVXWR010000547.1:0-2590 GCA_032230725.1 Actinomycetota bacterium | reverse complement strand
CCTCCAGCCCCTTGACCAGGTCCAGCCCGGTCAGGCCGCGGTCCATCACCGACTGCGCGCCCTTGAGATCGGCGAGCACGTCGCGAAGGGGGTAGTCGTTCGACGAGTTGGCGTAGGTGGCCGCCTCCACCTCATCGTCGGTGACCGCCGGCAGGTCCAGGTGCGCGAACAGCGCCTGCAGCGCCCGCGCAGCCTTGTCGCGCGCCTCCAGGATCTCGTCCTCCCGGACGTGCCGCAGGCCGCCGTCGACCTGCATGTCGCGTTGGATGGTGTTCCAGTCGTCGTAGTCGTCCGTGTCGAAGTTGGACCCGGCGAACATGTTGTCGAGGTTGGGCACCCCGGAGTAGCCGGAGCAGACGAAGTCGGTGCCCGGCAGCAGCTGGGGCATCGCCCGCGCGGTGCGGCGCATCGCCGAGTGCGAGAACGACTGGTCGTTGCCTGAGGCGCACTCGAGGTCGACCATGCTCGCGACGAGGTTCTCCGCGGCCACCGCGCGGATACCGCCCGGCATCGCGCCCGGCACCCCGATGCAGCTGATCGAGCCGTTCTGCAGGCCCTGCACGCCGGCGCCCTTGGCCATGAGGACGCAGCGGATCTCCAGATACAGCATGGACTTGCCCTCTGCGTTGCCCATCTGCACCTCGGAACCGGTGCCCGAGGTGAAGCGCATCTTGATCCCGCGTGAGGCGTAGGCGGAGGCGAGGAACTCCTTGGACCACGGCGTGTCGTCGCCGTCGACGAACACCGACTCCGTGCCGTAGATCGAGATCGTCTCGGCGTAGGCGGTGATGCCACGCATGCCGAGCTCCAGCTCGGTGGCCTCCTCCAGCGCGCACTGGGTGAGCACGCCGCCGCGCCCGACCTGCGCGCCGATCTGCAGCGCGATCGCCACCAGCGGGGCATAGCGCAGGACGCCCAGCGTGGTCTCGAGCTCGGCGAACCCGCGCAACGCGCCCTCGGCGGCATCCACGGCGACCTGGATAGGGTTGTCCCGCGCGCTGGTGGAGTGCCCCTGGTTCGCGGGTGTGCGCCGGGCGCGCATCTTCTGCATGCCCTGCATGATCTCGACGACGTTCATCAGCTTGACGACGTCGAGGATCTTGGCCGGGGTGAGCCCGCGGCTCACCGCGAGGACGTCCTTCCGGGAGACGTTCGGGTCGATCAGCATGCGGGCGATCTCGTCCGACGGGATGGCCATCGAGGCCTCCGTCGTCCCGACGTCGATCGCGTGGTTGGCGATGAAGGTGTCCATGAAGTCGAAGTCGGCGCGCGCCTTGCCGTCGAGCTCGACGATCCTGCCGTCCTCGACCCGCACGCTCGGGCGCGGGTCGAACTCGCTCTCCATCGCCACGAGGCCCTTCTCGGGCCACTCCTCGACGAAGCCGTCGAGGTTCACCGGGCGGTCCTCAAGGATCTCGGTGCGGCGGGACGACCGCCGGCGGAACGCCTCTGGCTGGGTGCTGGTCATCGGTCGGCTCCCCTCTCAGTCCTGCTCGGGTCGGGCCAGCAGGTTGCGGCGCTCGTAGACTTCGGCCGCCTCTCGCACCACGGCGCCCGACTCCGCGGCGCCGTAGTGCCCTTCCAGCCGTTCCGCGATCGCCAGCAGCTGCTCCTTGCTTGACGCCCGCGGCCGCAGCGCGTTGTACATCTCGAGCACCTCGGCGTCCGGGATCGCGGTCATCTCCGCGGCCCGCCGGAAGTTGCTCGCGAGCTGCGGGCGGTCGCTCGCGTCGGCGAGCTGGGCCTGCAGCTGCAGGGTCTCCGGCGCGATCCGGAGGTCGTCGCCGGTGAGCTCGCCGGAGACGACGGCGTCCATCGTCAGGTCGGAGAGGGCCTTGCCGGTCGGCGTGCGCAGCAGCTCGGGACGGTTGACCGACAGCGGGTAGTCGCCCGGGCCGAGCGGAGTAGTCGGCATGCTCTGGCTCATCGTCGGAGTCCTCCTCCGCGCTAGGGCCGGACTGTGGGAACGCCGACCTACTCCGACACGTACCACCATGCGCGTCCGTTGCATAGGCCGAGCCCAGCCACCGGGAACCGCTGGACACAAAGCTGTGCCACCGCTCGTGAACGCGGTTTGCTGTGCAGCATGAGCCCAACACTCACGTTCGCCGACGCCCAGCGCATCCTGGCCGCTGGGCTCGCCAAGGCCGATGAGATCGGCCAGCCGATGAACATCGCCGTCGTCGACGCCGGGGGGCACCTGCTCGCGTTCGGCCGGCAGGACGGCGCCATCCGCGCGAGCATCGACATCTCGCAGCGCAAGGCGCTCACGTCCGTCCTGATGAACTCCCGGACAGCGGCGCTCATGGAGTTGGTCCAGCCCGGTGCCGAGCTCTACGGCCTGGAGCAGACCGCCGGCGGGATGGTCGCCTTCGGCGGCGGAGTCCCGATATACCGCGACCGCGACCTGGTCGGTGCGGTCGGCGTCAGCGCCGGCACCGTCGAGCAGGACGTCACCGTCGCGGAGGCCGCGGCGGAGGGCTAGGAGGGTCCTGTTCAGGGCACTCCTAGAGGCTGTCCCGTGGATGGCACCGGGCACCCGGGTGTCGGCGGCGAGGTGGACTTGCTGACGCTCAACATCAGCAAGTCC
>JAVXWR010000538.1:0-3704 GCA_032230725.1 Actinomycetota bacterium | reverse complement strand
ACAACAACCTGCTCCCGAAGATGTTCGAGATGAACGCCGGCTACTTCCTCATCCAGCTGGCCAGCGAGCGGGACAAGGACCCGGTCTACGAGTCGATCGGCAAGCACGTGCGCAGCGACGCGAACGGTGTGGCCCAGACCGCGTTCGTCGGGGTGATCAACCCGCTCAACCCGCGGATCGAGAGCCCCGAGGAGGTCCGCGACGCCCTCGTGCGGGCGGCCAACTTCATCCCGCGCGAGCAGCTCGGGGCGACCGACGACTGCGGGTTCTCGCCGTTCTCCATCGACGAGAAGCCCAGCCACGGCTCGCCCGACTTCGCGCGCGACGTCGCGTTCCAGAAGATCCACAACCGGATCGAGGGCGTGCGCGCCGCCGCCGAGAAGCTCGGGGTCTGACACCACCGCGGGCCGGGGCGGGATATCCCCGCCCCGGGCCCGTTCACCGCGCGGACCTGTCACGCTGACCGCGCCGCCGCCGTCGTACCGCGAGCAGGAGGTCCGCCGTGACCGATCAGACCGCCGAGCACTACCAGCGCGTCGCCGCGAGCTACGACGACCTCTGGACCTACGACCCCGACTACGTCCGCGGCTTCTCTCGGGCGATGATCGATGCGCTCCGGTTGATCCCCTCCGACGCGATCGCCGACATCGGCTGCGGCACCGGGCTGTACACGCGGCAGCTCTGCGCGGACCTACAGCCCACCCGCCCCGTCCTCTGCGTCGACCCGGCGGCGGCCATGCTCGACCGGCTCCCGGCCTCACCGGGCCTGCGGCCGCTGCTGGCGAGCGCGGAGGACCTCGCGTCCGGGCACGTCGGCCTCCCCGACGCCGGGCCGCTGGACGCGGTGATCATGAAGGAGTCGATCCACCACGTGGCAGACCGCGGGGGCGTCCTCGCCGGGCTCGCCTCGATGCTGTCCCGGCACGGCCGGATCCTCGTCGTGATGCTCCCGACGTCGATCCAGCACCCGCTGTTCCAGGCGGCGCACGACCGCTTCGAGGCGCTCCAGCCGGACCCCGACGAGATCGTCGACCTCCTGGCCGCGGCCGGGCTCCGGACGTCGGTGAGCTACCGGACCTTCCACACCGCCATCGAGCGCGGGCGCTACGTCCACATGCTCGAGTCGCGCTACATGTCCGTGCTCAACGACTTCTCCGAGAGCGAGCTGACGGCGGGCATCGACCAGTTCCGGCGGGCGTACCGGGACGATCCGGTGATCCGGTTCGACGACCACTTCGCCTTCGTGACCGGCTGGGTCCGCCCGGGCTGACCGGCGCGCCGCTCAGGCCTCGGTCCGCATCCGCCAGGCGTCGGTGATCAGCTCGGTGAGCCGGGCGATGTCGACCAGCTCGAGGCGCACCATGACCAGCGGCGCCCACGCGTAGACGGGGGTCGAGAAGAACAGGTCGGGCTCACCGAGCAGCAGCGCCTGGCGTTCGGCCTCGTCGCCGACGTAGAGGACCGCGATGTCGGTGCGCAGGACTCGGCGCCCGCCGCTGCGGTCCGGGTAGGACCACACGAAGCCCCGCCCGCGCACCCGGAAGTCGAACCCGTCGCTCTCGATCTCCTCGACACCGTCGAGCCCCAGGGCGAGCCGTCGGACGTCGTGCTCGTCGGCCACCGCGCTCCCTCCTGCTCGCGTCGTCGGGTCCTCGCGGCAGTGTGTCCGTATCGTCCGAGGGGTAACACGGAGGGTTCAGGGGTGAGAGGCGGTGTGATGGGTCATGGCGCGCAGCACGGGCGGGTGTTCCCGTCACCGCGGTCCGACCACTGGCTGCGCATGCTCGAGGAGGACGTCGACAGCGTCGAGGTCAAGATCCTCCTCGGCCCGGGCCCGGAGGCGGCCGCCAGGGCGCTGACCGGGCGGGACACGCCGCGCTGGCGGCTGCGCCGGCTGTACCTGCTCGACACCCCGGATCTGACCATCGCCCGTTCCGGGGTGGAGCTGCGCCTGCGGCGGCGGGCGCGGGGGCGCCACGACCTCACCGTGCGCGCGCGACGCCGCCACGGCAGCGGCACCCTGCGATCGCGCCCGCCGGGTGCGCGCGTCGAGTTCGACGTCCTGCCCGGCGCGGTCTGGCACACCGTCGAGCTGCGCCGCGACGTCGACCCGGTGCTCGCCGAGGCGGTCGCGGGCGGGTGTGCGGGTCCGGGGGAGCTGCTCACCCCCGAACAGGAGGAGTGGCTCGAGGAGGTGGCCGGGACGCAGCCCACCGAGAGACTGGTCGCGCACGGACCGCTCGCCGTGCGGCGCGTCGGGGTCCCGGAGCGCCGGTTCCACGCCGGGCGGGCCCATCTCGAGCACTGCCGCTACCCGAGCGGCCGGGAGCTCACCGAGTTCTCCACCCGTTGTCTCCCGGAGGCCGCCGCGGGCATCGCGGGCGAGGTCACCCGCTTCCTCGCCGCCCGGGGCGTCGTCCCGTCGGGCACGCACGTCACGAAGACGGCCGTGTGGCTCGACGAGCTCGCGCGCTCGGCGACGGCCCCGGACGCCCCCGCCCCCTGAGCCGTGCGGAACGCGACGGTGGTCGCCGGCGCAGCGCGAGGAGCGAGCGCCGACCCGGCACGGACCATCCTGGCGCGACTACACGTGCTCCAGCGCCACCCACCCGCGGTAGCCCACGCGCTCCAGGGCCGTCACCCACCGGTCGAGCGGCAGCGTCCCGGTGCCCGGCGCGCCCCGCCCGGGCGCGTCGGCCAGCTGCACGTGCGCGAGGTCGGCGCCGCGCGACGCGATCACGGCGTCGACGTCCTCGCCGTTGACCGCGAGGTGGTAGAGGTCGCCGAGCACGCCCGCACCCCGGCCGAGCGCCCCGGACAGCGCGAACGCATCCGACGCCGTCGTGATCGGGTAGTCCTCGACGCCGCTGAGCGGCTCGATGAGGATGCTGCGTTCCTCGACCTCCGCCGCCTTGGCGGCCATCGCCAGGCGGTCCAGCGCGAGGTCCCGCAACGGTCCGATCCCGACGAGGGTGTTGAACATGCGGGTGCGCAGGCGGCGGCCGACCTCGAGCGCGACGGCGAGGGAGTCGTCGAACTCTGGCCGGCGGCGGCGGTCCTGGACGATCCCGCGCTCGCCGGCGGCCATGTCCCCGCCGAAGAGGTTCATGGCGATGAGCTCGACACCCGCGTCCTGCACCGACGCGACGAACGCGTCGACCTCCGCCGCGGCGGGACCCGCCGTCGGGAACGGCCACCACGACTCGATCGCGGTGTACCCCTCACGCCGGGCCCGCTCGGCCCGATCGAGCACCGGGACATCCGGGTAGCGGATCGAGACGTTGACGGCGGGCGTGGTCACGAGCTGCTCCCGAAGACGGTGAGGCGCCCGACGAGGTCGTCGAGGGCCTCGGGGCCGAGGTTGCCGACGCCGGCCCGCATCGCGCGGTCGTCGAGGGCGTCGGCCGTGGTCACGGGCGAGTCGATCCCGGACGTGACGCGGACGGGCAGGCGCACGCCGGAGAGCTTCGCACGCCGAGCGGCACCGATCGGCGGAGCGACCGCGTCCTCTCGCCCGGTTTTCCCGCGTGGAGAGGCGCCGTACGATTGTCCGGAACCCTCGTGAAGGAGGGACGACGCGGGCCTACTACGGCTTCTCGTCGTTCCTGTGCGTACCGGGGGCGCGCTCTCAGCCCGGCGGCTACGCGATGGGCGCCCAGGCGGGACCGGCGGCGATGGAGCGGGTCGTCCACGAGGCGGGCTTC
>JAVXWR010000837.1:0-3759 GCA_032230725.1 Actinomycetota bacterium | reverse complement strand
ACGGGCGCACCGGCGAGGACATCACGCTGAACATGCGCACCCTGGCCGACGTGCCCACCGAGCTGACCGGCACCGACGAGTTCCCCGTCCCGGAGCTCATCGAGGTGCGCGGCGAGGTCTTCTTCCGGCTGGCCGACTTCTCCGAGCTCAACGCCGGCCTCGTCGCCGCGGGCAAGCAGCCGTTCGCGAACCCCCGTAACTCCGCGGCCGGCAGCCTGCGCCAGAAGGACCCGCGGGTCACCGCGACCCGCCCGCTGCGCCTGATCTGCCACGGGCTGGGCAGGCGCCGGGGGTTCACTCCCGAGCGGCAGTCGCAGGCGTACGACGCGCTGGCCACCTGGGGGCTGCCGGTGTCCACCCACACCCGGGTGCTGCACGGGGTGGACGCCGTCATCGACCACACGCGCTACTGGGGCGAGCACCGGCACGACGCCGAGCACGAGATCGACGGCGTGGTGGTCAAGGTCGACGACGTCGCGCTGCAGCGCCGCCTCGGCTCCACCTCCCGGGCGCCCCGGTGGGCGATCGCCTACAAGTACCCGCCCGAGCAGGCCACGACGACGCTGCGCAACATCAGCGTCAACGTCGGGCGCACCGGGCGGGTCACCCCGTTCGCCGAGATGGACCCGGTGCTCGTGGCCGGGTCCACGGTCTCGCTGGCCACGCTGCACAACGCGGGGGAGGTCGAGCGCAAGGGCGTCCTCATCGGGGACCGGGTGATCATCCGCAAGGCGGGGGACGTGATCCCCGAGGTGCTCGGGCCGGTCGTCGAGGCCCGCACCGGGGACGAGCACGCGTTCGTCATGCCGACCCACTGCCCCGAGTGCGGCACCGAGCTGCGCCCGATGCGCGAGGGCGACAAGGACCTGCGCTGCCCCAACGCGCGGTCCTGTCCCGCGCAGCTGCGGGAGCGGCTCTTCCACGTCGCCGGCCGCGGCGCCTTCGACATCGAGGTGCTCGGCTACGAGGCGGCGACGGCGCTGCTCGCGGCGGGCGCGGTCGCGGACGAGGGCGACGTGTTCGCCCTCACCGAGGACGACCTCGAGCCGGTGCCGCTGTTCCGCACCAAGGCGGGCGCGCTCTCGGCGAACGGCCGCAAGCTGCTTGCCAACCTCGAGAGCGCCAAGCACCGCCCGCTGTGGAAGGTGCTCGTCGGGCTGTCGATCCGCCACGTCGGGCCGACGGCCGCGCAGGCCCTGGCCCGGCAGTTCCGCTCGGTCGACGCGATCGACGCCGCCGACGAGGAGGAGCTGGCCGCGGTCGACGGCGTCGGGCCCACGATCGCGGCGGCGGTGCGCGAGTGGTTCTCGGTGGACTGGCACCGTGAGGTCGTCGAGAAGTGGCGCGCCGCCGGCGTGGACCTCGTCGAGGGGACCGACGAGGCCGTGCCGCGGACGCTCGAGGGGCTCTCGATCGTCGTGACCGGTTCGCTGCCGACCTTCTCCCGCGACGAGGCCAAGGAGGAGATCCTCGCCCGCGGGGGCCGTGCGGCGGGGTCGGTGTCGAAGAAGACGGCCTTCGTGGTGGTGGGCGACGAGCCGGGGTCGAAGTACGACAAGGCGGTCGCCGCGAAGGTGCCGATCCTCGACGAGGACGGCTTCCGGGTGCTGCTCGAGCAGGGACCGGACGCGGCGCGGGAGGCGGCGCAGGTCCCGGAGGTGGAGGCGCCGGCCGAGGGCGGGTAGCGCGGACGGGTCGTACTGGGCCGGTCACGCTACGAGTTCTCGTCGGGCGGATGGGTGGCTTAGGCCGGAAAGCCCTGCAGACGCACGTGCAGACGTTGATGTCGGCGCGGGGATGGTTGAAGCTGGTCCCATATCCTGTCGTCGACCGCGCGTCGGCGCGGCGGGACGGACGAGGAGGTGACGCCGGGATGCTCCAGTGCTGCCCGAACGGCGCCCGCCCGGCCGACGTCTACCCGGCCGTCCCGATGACCCCGCGCCACCTCGCCCGGGACGCCCGCGCGGTCGCGGCCCTCGGGGTGTCGAGCTTCCACGTGCACCCGCGCGACGTGGACGGCCAGGAGAGCCTCGACCCCGGCCCGATCGGCGCGGTGGTGTCGGCGATCCGGCAGGCCGCGCCGTCGATGGAGATCGGCGTGACCACCGCGCGGTGGGTCGAGCCCGACCCGTTCCGGCGCACCGACCTCGTCCAGCAGTGGTCCCGCCTGCCCGGGCACGCCCGGCCCGACGTCGCGTCGGTGAACGTCCACGAGCGCGGCTGGGAGATCGTCTGCGAGGCGCTGGACTCCGTCGGGATCGGCATCGAGCTCGGGGTGTGGACCACCGGGGACGCCGTGCAGCTCAAGCAGGTCGGCATCCCGGACGGCACCGTGCGGGTCCTCGCCGAGGTCACGGTGACCGACCCGGAGACCGCGGTCGCCGAGGCCGTCCGCATCCTCAAGGCGCTCGGGCCGATGTCGGTGCCGATCCTGCTCCACGGCGAGGAGGGCGGCGCCTGGCCGGTCCTCGACTACGCGCGCCGCAACGAGCTCGACACCCGGATGGGCTTCGAGGACACCCTCAAGGGCCCCGACGGCACGTGGCTCGCCACCGGCAACGAGGAGCTCGTCCGCTACGCCCTCGGCCAGCCCGTGTCGCCCCGGCTCGCGGAACGCCGCCGTTCGGGGTGGGGCCCGAACCGCGCCGGCCGCGCCCGCCCCGAGCCCCGCCGCTGACCCGGCGCCACCGGGACCCGGCTCACCCCGTCATGGTGGCCACGATGCCCGCGAGGTGCGAGATCCGCGCCAGCTCCGACGGGCGGAACCCCGGGCCACCCGGGCGCCCCAGCACCAGCGCCCGGTCCGGCCGGCCCAACGGCGCCGCGGCCAGCTCGGTGTCCAGGTCGGTCCACGCCGAGGGCACCACGTGGCCGCCGGCCGGGTCGAGGACCGTGGCCTTCGCGAGCGGCAGCCACGGCAGGGTCTCGGCGTCGGTGTCCGGGGCGGCCGAGCTGGCGGCGACCCGGTGCACCCGCGTCCCGCCGTCGCCCCACACGTCCCCCGTGGAGGCCTGCACGACCAGCGCCCACGCCGACCGGAAGATCCGCGGCACCGCGTCCGCCAGCAGCGCGACCCCCGCGTCGGGGTCCGCGGCCACGGCTTCCACGAGCTCGAGCTCGCGGGCGGTGTCCAGGGGGCCGAAGAACGGGCGGACCGACTCCACCGTCACGTCGCGCACCGACTCGGCGGCGGTGATCAGCACGTCCGGGGGACGGGCGGGTGGCAGGTCGACCACGAGGTCGTCGACCGCGACGCCCTGGTGGCGCTCCACCACGTCGACCGACAGGATGTCCGCGCCCTCGCCGCCGAGGGCCGACGCCACCGCGCCGAGCGTGCCCGGCCGGTCGGGGAGCACCACTCGCAGCAGGTAGGTCACGTCGCCTCCGTCCTCGGTGATCGTTCGTCGCGCCGGACCACCGCACGGCACTCCGCGCGCCGGGAGCAGGCCGAGGAGCCCACCGGCATCGCGCACGCTCGCCTCGGGCGCGGCGAGTGTGCCAGTCGCGCCGGACGTGGGGCGAGGACCCGGGGTCGGGGCCCGGCGGGAGGTTGGCAGCGCACGGCCCCCGGTAAACCTGGCCGGGAGCGCCGGCGCCAAACCGTGTCGAGGCGCCCCGGGCGTGACGCCTAGGATGGATCGGTCCAGGTACGTCACGGAGGATCCCGGTGGATCCCCACTCGGAGGATCATGTCCGACATCACGCGCGAGGACGTCGCCCACCTCGCCCGACTGGCCCGGCTGGCCGTCACCGACGACG
>JAVXWR010000512.1:0-7181 GCA_032230725.1 Actinomycetota bacterium | reverse complement strand
CCGAGCGGAAGAGCTCCGCGTCGCACGCGCGGCAGTGGTAGACGCCCTCGGTGAACGTCTCGTCGTACTCCCCGGTGAACGGGCGCTCGGTGCCCGCCTTCCGCAGGACCTGGTACTCCTCGGGCGTGAGCTGCTCACGCCACTCGGCGTCGGACTTCTCGACCTTCGGCTTGCCGATCGCACTGCTCATGCGTCCAGGCTAATACGAGTCGCGCGCAACCGGTTCGCGTCGGGCGCGCGGCGTCAGCCGAGCCAGGTGGTGGCCACGACCTCGAGCACGCTGAAGATCACGTACCCGGCGCCGAGCAGGACGAGCACGGCGAGCAGCCAGGCCAGCCAGCGCGTCGCGCCGCCGCTGCGGTTGGCCGACTCGGCGAAGTCCCGCACCCCGGACAGCTCGCCCTCGACGGTGAACATCGGGCGCACCCGCTCCATGCGGTCGAGGTGCTCGGCGAAGGCGCGGGCCTCCGGGTCGTCGGGATCGAGCCCCACGAGGTCGTCGTGGAACCGCCGGGCCGGGTCCGGACGGCCGGCTCCCGCTGCGACACCCCAGGTCATGCCCGCCACGGTAGCCTTCGCAGCCGTGGCGCGGTCCCCGGCGGTTGAGCTCGAGGTGGGGGAGCGCACGGTCCGCGTCTCCAACCCGGACAAGATCTACTTCCCGGAGCGGGAGATCACCAAGCGGCAGGTGGTCGAGCACTACCTCGCCGTGGCGGACCCGCTGCTCGGCGTGCTGCGTGACCGGCCGACGCACCTGCGCCGCTACGTCGACGGCGTGACGGGCGAGTGGTTCTACCAGAAGCGCCTGGCCAAGGGCGCCCCCGAGTACGCCGAGACGGTGCAGGTCCGCTTCCCGTCGGGCCGCCCGGCCGACGTGCTGTGCCCCACCGAGCCCGCGGTGCTCGCCTGGGCCGCGAACCTCGGCACCTTCGACTTCCACCCCTGGCCGGTCCGGCGCCCGGACGTCGACGCCCCGGACGAGCTGCGCATCGACCTCGACCCGCAGCCGGGCACCGACTTCGCCGACGCCGCCCGGGTCGCCGCGACGCTGCGCGAGGTGCTCACCGAGGCCGGCCTCGTGGGCTGGCCGAAGACCTCGGGCGGGCGCGGCATCCACGTGATGGTCCCGATCCGGGCGGAGTGGGACTTCGTCGCGGTCCGCCGGGGTGTCATCGCGATCGGGCGCGAGGTGTGCCGGCGGCTGCCGACGGAGGCCACCGTCGACTGGTGGAAGGAGGAGCGCGGTGAGCGTGTCTTCCTCGACTTCAACCAGGCCGCGCGGGACCGGACGATCGCCTCGGCGTGGTCGGTGCGCGGCACCCCGCGGGCGACCGTCTCCTTCCCGTTGCGCTGGGAGGAGCTCGGAGACGCCGAGCCCGACGACTTCGACGTGCTGTCGGTGACGGGCCTCTACGCGGAGCGCGGCGACGCCCACGCGGGGCTGCACGACGAGCCGGCGGGGCTGGAGACGGTGCTGGAGTGGGTCGAGCGCGACGAGCGTGACCACGGGCTGGGCGACATGCCCTACCCGCCGGAGTACCCGAAGATGCCGGGCGAACCGAAGCGGGTCCAGCCGAGCCGTTCCAGGGCCGACACCACCGGAAAGAGCGTCTCCTGAGGATCTACCGCGGCTAGCACAGCGAAGACTCCCCGGATAACCTCGACCACGAGCACGCCGGTCACCAGCTCCGTCAGCTTCCTTTCGCGGGGGCCTGTGGTTGAGATCAGCCGCTGGAGGCTCCGATGAGGTGGCCGACGGCGAAGGTAACCGCGACCGCGAGGGTACCGAGCACCAGTTGTCTGGCTCCGGCTCCGAGCAGTGGGCGCCCGGTCAACCGTCCGACGACCATGCCTCCGACCAGCAGCGCCACTGCGGTGATCACCAGGGAGACGGTGAGCAGGGCCCGCAGGCCCAGCAGGTAGGGCAGCAGCGGCAGCAGCGCTCCCAGGGAGAACGCGACCAGCGATGCGCCGCCGGCCAGCAGCGGCGAGGGCAGGTCGTGGGGGTCGACGCCGAGCTCGTCGCGGGCGTGGAGTTGTAGGGCTTGGTCGGGGTGGCGGGAGACCGCGGCGGCCATCCGGGTGGCGGTATCGTCGTCGGCGCCGTAGGAGCGGAATCGGTCCGCGAGTTCGGCCTGCTCGGCGGCGGGGAATCGGGCGAGCATGTCGGCCTCGAGGGCGACCTCGGAGTGTACGAGCTCGTTCTGGTTGGTCACCGACACGTACTCGCCGGTGCCCATGGAGAACGCTCCGGCGACCAGCCCGGCCAGCCCGGTGAGCAGCACCGTGTGAGGGGACAGGCCGGAGCCGCCGACCCCGGCGATCAGGGCGGCGTTGGTCACCAGCCCGTCCACCGCCCCGAACACGGTCGGGCGAAGCCATCCCCCGGAGACGTCGCGGTGGCGGTGGGCCCAGCCGGGGATGCCTCGCTGAGCCGCGGCCGCTTCGTTGTCAGCTGTTGCCACAGCACCCATCCTCATCTCGCGGTGCCGGCGGGCGCACGGCCGGGTGGCCCGCCAAGCGGGATGCCTCCGCTGTTTCGCCTGGGGAGTGTCAGCACCCGGGGGACCTCGGGCCAGGCTCGGGGCGTGATGGCGGGCCAGGCGCCGCGTCGTAGCAGCCGTAGGCCGTTCCCAATACAGCACGCGGGCCTCCCACCAGTCCGCCGGTGATCACTCACCACATGGCCGGCCGCGCCCTGGGACAGCGGCACTACCTATCCGAGGTCCCAACGATCAGGGCGGTGATCATGGCCGCAGCCGCTCTGGCCGCCGCGCATACCCGCCGGGCTCGACGAGCTGGCCAGGTTCGGGCGGGCCAGTCGCTCTTGGGGCACGCCTGGCGCTGAGAAAGACTTCGTTCGCGCCGACGAGCAATCGACGGCGCGTTGCTTCACTGAGGTCTCCAAGGCAGTAGAGGTGTACGACGCGGCAGCTTCCAGGATTCAGGCGTCGTCAGTACGCGAGCGGGAAGGGAGCCTCGTGTGGTCGTGACCGCGCCGGTCCGAGGGCCGAGGCTGCGAAGACAGACGTGGCGAATGGTCCTGGTCGTCACCCTGGCCGGTGCGATGTTGCTCGCCGCGTGCGGACCCGGACCGAGCCCCTCGGGCGGCGAGGTCGGTTTCCTCGCCGCGGTCAGCGCCCAGTCCCCCCGCGAGGACGGGCTGGCCCCGGTGACTCTCCCCCGGAGCATGGCCGGGGCGAACCTGCTGGTGGCGGTCGCGATGGGTGACGGGCCCGGCCCCGGCGAACCCAACGCCGTGGCCCAGCACACCCGCCTGAACGACACCGCCCGGCACGCCTGGACCCAGCGTGCGCATCACATCGTCTTCGGGTCGATCATCGACGTGTACACCGCCCCGGCCACCGACCGCGAACAAGGCGCTACCGTCACCAGCGAGCTGACCATCACCCGCGGCGACGAGGGCCACTCGCTGACCGTGCTCGCCTACCGCCACGGCCGCTTCGCCTCGACCACCGCCGGCAACGGCAACTTCGGTATCCCGCAGCTTCGCGACGACGTCCCCGCGGGTACCGACGTCCTCACCGCGTTCGCCGACGGGCGACAGAACACCACCGCCACCCCGGTGACCGGTTTCCGCCCGCTCGACGTGCTGGCCGTGGACGGCGGCCCCCGCGGCGACCGAGACCTCTACCAACTCAACCGGCTCGACCCACCCGGCTCCGCGCCCGGTGGAGCGATGCTCACCGGCAACCTCGCCCCACCCGCGTCGGGCTACTGGGGCCTGCTCGACATCAACATCGCCCCCGCCGGGTGAGCTGCCCGAGGTCCCCGATCCGGGATGCGCGCCGCGCTCGGGGCACGGCCTTGTGGGCGACCGGATCACCCGCGACGCCCGGTGCTCGCCCCGCATTACTGACCGCGCTCACCCCGTGATCACCGCTCCCATTGAATACAGGACGTCGCGGGCCCGGGGCGCCGCCCGGTGCTTGGGGACCAGCTGGTCCCCGGCGGGCCGCCACTGGTGCCGGTCATCGCACTGGTACCACCCGCCGTAAGGGTCCAATTCGATCACCACCGACTCAAGCTCGCGAGCGCACGCCGGACACCGCACCGTCTCGGCCACGCCCGCAGAGCTTACGAGCGATCCTCTTACTGAGCTTCACTGACGGACTGGTAGCACCTCACCGTCCGTTCTTCGTCTCGCCTTCTGCTCTTCCTGCAGTTCTCCCTTGTGGTGCGACGGGAGCGCCACTGTCCGATCGGGGCCGCTGGCGGGTTGCGGTGGTGCCGTTCCTCTGTGACCGGCCCGGTGCTGTTGGGTCAGAGCCAGTCGTTGCGGCGGAAGGTGACGTAGAGGCCGACCCCGATCACGATGATCAAGGCGATGCTGGAGACGAACCCCCAGGGTTGTTGGAAGCCGGGGTAGGGCACGTTCTGGCCGTAGAACCCGGTCACCGCGGTGGGCACGGCGATGATCGCTGCCCAGGCGGTGAGCTTCTTCATGATCTCGTTCAGCCTGTTGCCCTGGATGGTCAGGCGGGTCTCCAGGATCGTGGTGACCAGGTCGCGCAGGCTCTCGGTCCATTCGGTGGCCCGCAGGACGTGGTCGTAGACGTCCTGGAAGTACGGAGCCATGGCGTCATCGACCAGGTGCAGGTCACGGCGCATCAAGGTGTTGACGACCTCGCGCATCGGCAGCACCACCCGACGCAGCAGGACCAGGCTCTTGCGGAGCTCGAAGCTGCGTCGTTGCACCTCGAGGCCGGGATTGGCGTCGCTGAACAGGCTGTCCTGCAGGTCCTCGATCTCGTCGTCGAGGGTCTGCACCGCGCTGAAGTGGCCGTCGACGATCTGGTCGAGAAGGCCATGGAGCAGAAACCCGATGCCGGCGGCGGCGAGGTCGGGGCTGGCGTCCCAGCGTTCGACCAGGCGACCGACGTCGAACCCGTCGTCCTTGCGGACGGTGATCAGAGCGCGGGGGGTGATGAAAGCGGCGAGCTCGCTCGTCGCCAGCTCGCCGGAGTCAGTGTCGAGATGGGCGGCATAGGCGGAGAGCAGCAGGTGGTCGCGGTAGCGGTCGAGCTTGGCGCGCTGATGCTCGTGAACGGCGTCCTCGACCGCGAGCGGGTGCAGCCCGAACTCCTCGGTCAGCACCTCGAGGTCTGCGAGGTCGGGGTCGGCGAGGTCGAGCCACACCACCGTCGCGTCGTCCTCGGCGAGGTAGTCGCTGATCTGCGCGACTGGGAATCCCTCGGCGACCAGCTTCCCGTTGCGCCAGGCGCGGGCCCGCGCCGGGCAGCGGGTCGGGGTCTGCGCGCAGCACGCGGCCGTGGCCGCGGCGGCCGGGTCGCGCCCGGCGAAGGTCTGCCCCGCGGCGAGCCGGGCCCGCGAGTCAGCGCGGTCCGCCCTGCCGTCTGCGGGGTCGTCGGCTGCGGTCTTCGTGTCGTTGACGGTGACGTCGGCGCGCGCCTCGGCCATGGATCGCCCTTCGCTCGACCTCGGTGCCGCCGATGTCGGCGACGGCGCGACAGTAAGACCGTCCAGGCAAGCCCGAGGTAACGGGGCGAGTGGGCCGCGCGTGGGCTCCGATCGGACTGCCTGACCCAGCCGCCCTCCCCGCCTAGCCCGAGGCTCCGAGTCCCGGCAACGCCCATCAGCAAGGTCATATCCGCCGGCCCACAACCGCGGTGGGATGGCTTCCGGCCGGCCGTGCCGCGACGTCGTGGTGCGGGTTGTGGTGCGAAACGAGGACGACCGGTGTGCCATGGTGTGCTCAGATCGGCACCCGCTGTGCACGTAGTTGCTGGTAGAGGTCCTGGTCGCCCAGTACCGGAATCCTCTTAATCCGCTGGTTGTGGGTTCGAGTCCCACGGGGCCACCACGCTGAACAGCCCCTTTGACATGGATGACGACGTTCGAATACTGAGCTCTCGCGCGCGTGGTGCGGGTCGTGGAGTGAGGCGACGCTTCTCTGCACGAGGTGGTCACCGGGGCCGAGGCAGTCGCACGGCAGCGGGGACGAGCTGAGGCTCTGCCCAGTAGGTCGCTGATCGGCGCGGTTATGAAGGGCGGTCCGGGCCAGCGGTCGGGTGTGTTCCGGACAGGTCGGCCACGAGCCACGGGTCGACCCCATTGGCGCACCGCACGACGCTGACCTGCCCGTTGCGCTCGAGGACGGCGTAGGTGACCTCCTCAAGGCGAGCAACGCCGGCCAGGCGCAGGGTCTGGCGCAACTCGTCGTCCCCCAGCCGCGCCCGGCGGGCGTTCTCGACCTGGACCTGACCATCGGAGACGAGCTGGACCGGCTCCCGGGCGAGGATCCTCCGCACCGGTCGGCCCCGATGGGCAATCCCGACGAGCCGTTGCATCCCGAGCAGGGTCACGAGGGCGAGCAGTCCACCTGCCAGAGACGGTGTCGCGAGCAGGGCGGTGCGTCCCACGACGGTGCCCAGGGCGATAACGCAGGCGACGTCATAGCCCGACGCTGCCACCAGGGCACGCTGGCCGAGCAGGCGCACCAGCAGCAGGAATGCCGAATAGATGGCCGCCGTGGCCACGACGACCTCGAGCGCCCCCGAAGGGTGTGATGCCAAGCTGCGCGTACACCTACTCAGCGTGCTCGCCTCGGCGTAAGTCAGGCACGCCAGGGGGAGCGCGGCGACGCAGGCTTCAGAGCCCGTGGACCTCTGCGTTCCGAGCGTTCAGATTTCGGCGAGAGGGCGGCAAGTGGGTCCGACCGGCTCGCCCGAGAATTCCGCGGTGTGTCGCCGTGCGGTCAGCTCGTCGAAGATCGGCTGTCGGCCGGCAAACATGGCCACCGTGGACCGTCGACCGGGCTGACCCCGGGCAGGCGCCACCGTCCCTCGCCTGTGGCGCAGTGACCGCATCGTTCGTCGCCCCGCGGCACGCTCTTGAACCCAGAGGTCCCGCTGCAACGGCCCCAGGGCGCCATCATCGTGGGATGAGGCGGTCGGGACGGTGACACGCCTGCTGTAGCCGGTGGGTGGGCGGTATCCGAGCCACGACGCGGCCCCGACCCCACGGACGTGTCCCGGCACTGGATAGCAACTCTCCAACACAGGACGAAGATCCAAGACGCAGCCCGCGGGCCGTCGAGGCGGGCCGGGGCTACTTCGAACGGTTCTGCGGCGCCCACGGCGACGGGCTCGGACGGCGGGCCGTGAGCGCGACGTCGACCAGAGTGGGCGGCATCTAGC